>JASHUD010000071.1 GCA_030040215.1 Methylovirgula sp. | reverse complement strand
GCGCGCGACAGCGTCAGATAATCGAGTCCTACGTCCACCAGAAACCGCAGCCGCTCGCCGATTTCCTTCAAGATACGCTTGGCGATCTCGCCGCGTTTCTCGTCGAGCTTGTCGGGCAGATCGGCAAACCAGCGGCGCGCCTCGCGTACCGAGAGTTCGGCCACTTCGCCGATGTGCTTGCGATCGATCTTCACCGCCAGCGCTTCTGGCTTCAGCCGATAGCCCTTGCAGGCGCTGCATGGCGTCGCCGTCATGAAACGCGCGATATCCTCGCGCGCCCACTCGCTTTCCGTCTCGTGATAGCGGCGTTCGAGGTTGCTGACGACGCCCTCGAACGGCTTTTTCACGTCGTAGGAGCGCAGACCGTCGTTGTAGGAAAAGCGGATCTGCTCGTCGCCCGAACCGTAGAGCAAAATCGCCCGAATTCGCTCCGGCAGATCCTCGAACGGGGTGTCGAGCCGGAACTTATAGTGTTTGGCGAGCGACTCGAGCGTCTGCAAATAATAAGGCGACGTCGAGCGCGCCCAAGGCGCGATCGCGCCTTTGCGCAAGGTGAGCTTCGGATCGGGCACGACGAGTTCGGTATCGACCGTTTCTTCGCTGCCGAGCCCGTCGCAAACCGGGCACGCGCCGAACGGATTGTTGAACGAAAAGAGCCGCGGCTCGATTTCGGGAATCGTGAAGCCGGAAACCGGACAGGCGAATTTCGAGGAGAAGACGATCTGCTTGGGTCTCCTCTCCCCGCTGCCCGCGAGAGGGTTAGGGCGATTGTGCTCTTCACCCGGCCCCTCACCCCCGCCCTCTCCCCGTGAACGGGGAGAGGGAGTCTCTTCGGCATATTCGACGATCGCGATCCCCTCGGCGAGATCGAGCGCGGTCTCGAAACTCTCGGCAAGCCGCGCTCCCATATCGGAGCGCACGGCGATGCGATCGACGACTATTTCGATGTCGTGCTTGAGCTTCTTGTCGAGTGTCGGGGCATCCGAGATTTCGTAGAACTGCCCGTCGATCTTCAGGCGCTGGAAGCCGCGCTTCATGTATTCGGCGATTTCCTTGCGGTATTCGCCTTTGCGGCCGCGCACCACGGGAGCCAGCAGATAGAGCCGCGTGCGCTCGGGGAGCGCCAGCACGCGATCGACCATTTGGCTCACCGTCTGGCTCTCGATCGGCAAGCCGGTGGCCGGCGAATACGGGATGCCGACGCGCGCCCAGAGCAGCCGCATGTAATCGTAGATCTCGGTGACCGTGGCGACGGTCGAGCGCGGGTTTCGAGAGGTCGTTTTCTGCTCGATGGAAATCGCCGGCGAGAGCCCGTCGATCTGATCGACGTCCGGCTTCTGCGTCATCTCCAGGAACTGGCGGGCATAGGCCGAGAGCGACTCGACGTAGCGCCGCTGCCCCTCGGCATAGATCGTGTCGAAGGCAAGTGATGACTTGCCGGACCCGGAAAGCCCGGTGAAGACCACCAGCTTGTCGCGCGGGATGACGAGATCGACGTTCTTAAGGTTGTGCTCGCGCGCGCCGCGAATCGAAATCACCCGCCGCTCGTCCTTCGGCAAAGGCAGGTCGAGCTCGGGCTCCTTCGGCTTGCGGGGAGCGGCTGGTTTTCGCGGTGTCTTCATGGTCCGACCGAGTGGTTCCGCTAAAGTGGGCCTTTCCACGCGAATTCGAAAGAGGCGGCCGGGCATCGCCACGTCAATTCAAGCGGAATACGCCAATCTGCCCGCCTGCGTTGGATGGCCGGCGCGTTGCCATCGCGCCGATTTCCGCTGCCGAGGCGGATCGACCCGCCTCTATGATTTCGCTGAAATCGGGCGCCCCCAAAAAATAATATCTTCCCGCGATGCCGCCAAGGAGATGGCTCCATCCTGCTCAATTCAGGTTCTTCAAGAGATCGATGATCCGATAGGCATCGGCGGCGCTCGCGCTATAGGTCATCGCGGTTCCGGGAGCAAAGCCGGAAGGGTCCGTGACGAAGGCGAAGAGGTTGTCCTCGTTCCAATCGCCTTTCACGCGTTTCAGCGCCGCAGAATAGCGATCGAAACTGTCGGCGGCGATCTTTCGGCCGAAGATTTTCGACAGCGACGGCGCGGCGTCGTAGGGCGTCGTCGGCCCAACATGATGGCAGGTCATGCAGGGAGCGAGCGCGGCGTCGATAACCGTTTCGTGGGGCCGCCGATTCGCCAAAAGAGTTGCCTTATCGACATTGAGAAAGATGAGATGGGCCGCGTCGGTCCACAGGACCAGAGTGCCGTCGGCAAGGATCGCGAGATCGCGGAGACGTTCGCCGATGAAAATTGGCTCGACATAGACGACGCGTCCCTCCTCCATGTGAATGCGGAACAGCGTTTCTGCCTGCAGCGACGCCACGAGAAGGTCGTGATCCCAGCGGGGATCGAAATTGTCGGCTTCGATGATTTCGGACGGAGCGATATCCGGCACCCAGGCGAACACGGGCTTCTGGAACTTCATCCCGCGCGTATCCATCGGCGCGTGCGGCCAATCATAGCTCGTATAGTCGGTACCGTAGGTTTCGATTGGCCAGCCGTAATTCTTGCCCGGCTCGATGCGATTCAACTCGTCGCCGCCGTTTGGTCCCTGTTCGGTTTCGTAAATAAGACCCTGCCAGCTCATCGTGAGGCCCTCGGGATTGCGATGGCCGTTGCTGATGCGCGTCTTCTGTTTGGTCGTGATGTCGATCGCTTCGATGGTCCCGAAATCGGAGTTCTTGTCTTGCGCCACCATTCGAGACGGGAACGTGACGCTGTCCTGCGTGTAATCGCCGACCGACAGATAGACCTTGTTGCCCGCGACAAGCACCGCGCCGCCGCCGCCGAGACCCGCATAGTGTTTCTGGTCCACCAGAAGCGGCGGCGACTCGTAAAGGATCTCCCAGGTTCCGATCGGAACGAGATCCCCGTCCGACAAAAGAATTGTTGCGAGCGCCAGATCGGTCGCCCGGCGATCGGGCAGGAAGTTTTCGAACGACACGAAGAGCCGCAGCCCCGCCGGTTCGCGCCGCGCTTTCACGTCGTGCACGCGAAAGCCGCTGACATTGATCCGCCACGCGAATCGCAGGTATTCGGCGACATGGTTGGGCAACGCCGGCAGGGCCAGTTTCGCGATCTTCGCGCCATGATCGCTGACTTTGAAGAAGGCGCCGAGCCGATCGGCGATGATGATGTCGTTGCCATACGTCGCGATCCCGCCGGCAATCGGCGCGACACCCGAGTCGGCGGGCAGCGTTACGGTTTCCTTGAAAAGGGGAAGCAGGACCGTGTCCAGCGATTGTCTGGCCGGAACGAGATCGGATGCGGCAGCCCTCTTTGGTTTGCCAAACAGCCCTTCGACGAAGGCGGCGCCTTGCGCCGTCCAGCGTCTGGCCCTGTCATAGGGGGAAGGCGTCAATGCTTGCGTGGCAATACCCGCGATCAAGGCGACTGCCATAGCCAGAACGGCCGGGACGACTTTGATCCGGTAATCGAAAACCGACATTCTCGAGGCTTTGCATGATTGCGCGCGTCCGGCGAACGCCTTTTCGCATCTCGGAAGAAGCCTGGCAATTCC
>JASHUD010000070.1 GCA_030040215.1 Methylovirgula sp. | reverse complement strand
AACTTAATGGAAAGCCGCCCGCTGCCCGGCACTTTGAAATCGACCGCCCGGTATTGGTCGCCGAAGGCATGACGGCCGACGACGATCGGCGCGGTCCAGCCGGGCACGAGGCGCGGCACATTCCGGCAGATGATCGGCTCGCGGAAGATGACGCCGCCGAGGATGTTGCGGATCGTCCCGTTCGGCGATTTCCACATCTCCTTGAGGCCGAACTCGGCGACCCGCGCCTCGTCGGGCGTGATCGTCGCGCATTTTACGCCGACGCCCCATTTTTTTACCGCGTTGGCGGCGTCGACCGTCACCTGATCGTCGGTGGCGTCGCGATTCTGAATGGAGAGGTCGTAATACTCGAGGTTGATGTCGAGATAGGGATCGATGAGCTTGTCGCGGATGAGGTGCCAGATGATCCGGGTCATCTCGTCGCCGTCGAGTTCGACGACGGGATTTGCGACCTTGATCTTGTTCATCGAAGAACCTTCTCGCGGAATGGCCTGGGGAATTGCGCCGCCCCTATAGCATCGCGGCAGGAGACGGCAAAGCGTCGCCGCGGCGCCGAGATCCGCCCACGGCCGGCGCAAATCTGCACATCTTGTGCCGAAATTGCGGGCGCTCTTGATCGGAGCGAGGCAGCTCAGCATAGTGGGCGAATCGTTCCGGTTTCTCTCCCGCTGGCCTGGCGCGCCGATCCCTTGATGAACAGCATGCAACGCGATCCTTGGCACGCGGCCGAGCATCTCCTCGGGCTAGGACGCGCCCAATTCATCGCCGACCCGATGGGGGCGCTCTATTGGCGCGAGGAACGGCTGCTCGCGGTCGCCGACCTTCACCTTGAAAAAGGCTCCGCCTATGCCGCGCGGCGCGTGTTCCTGCCGCCGTATGACACCGCGACGACGCTTGCCGCGCTCGGCGTGCTGATCGCCCGCTATGCGCCGCGCGCCGTATTGGCGCTCGGCGATTCCTTCCACGACGTCGACGGCGCCGCGCGGCTTTCGGGGCAGGATCGCGCCGCGCTTTTCCGCTTGCAACGCGGCCGCGATTGGATCTGGATCGCCGGCAATCACGATCCGCGCCTGCCGGCCGATCTCGGCGGCGCCCGCGTTGCCGAACTGGAGATTGCCGGCATCTCGTTTCGGCATAGGCCGGAGGCTGGGGCGGCCTCGTCCGAGATCGCCGGCCATCTGCATCCCACGGCGCGCGTCGCGGGCGCCGGCGGCTCGGTTCGGCGGCGCTGTTTCGTCAGCGACGCGATCCGTTGCGTGCTGCCGGCCTTCGGCGCCTATGCCGGCGGCCTCAATTTATGCGACGGCGCTTTCGCGACGCTGTTTCGACGCGGCGGCCCGGTTTTCGCCCATGTACTCGGCCGCGAGCGGATTTATCGCGTGGCGCAGAACCAATGTCTGCCGGATTGAAGCCTGAAGAAATTTGCCGCGGATTTTCGAAAGCGCCCCCGCGCGGAAGTTTCCCGGTTGAAAGCCTCGCCGAGTCCGCGCAAAAATGCCGCCATTGGCCCTTCTCCTGTTATGGGAGAAGTGCATCTTCCGTTGATAAGGGTCTGAATTGATGCGCAAAGCGGTATGTCTGTTCGCCTCCCCAGCGTTTGCCGCGCTCGCCCTCGCCGCCGCCGCGCTGACCGATGTCGCGCATGCGGACCCGATGCGAATTCTCGGTACTCTCGGCGACGCCCATAAATCCGTGGGACTCATCACCCGTTACGACATCAATACCGCTGCGCATTCGCTCGATGTCGTGGCGGCGGTGCCGAGCGCCTCGCCGGTCAGCCGGGACGTCGAACGGCGGCTCGCAAGCGATACGGCGCGGGAGATCTGCGGCGAAGGAACCGCCGCCGGCCTATCGGGCTGGAGCGTGCGCATCTTCATGCCCGGAGAAACGACGCCGGCCGGCGCCTGCCGCATGGGCGGGCATCATTGAGAGATGCGGCGGCAAGCCGCGCGCTCACATCACGGTAATTTTGGGGTGTTGCGTTTTGTTCGTCGTTCCCTGCGAAGGCACCGAAGAACTCCACCCGCCGCTCGGCGCCTCAACGTCGTTGGCGGCGGGATCCGGCGTCTTCGCGCGGAAAGCGTCGGCCATGGCTTTCGCCGCGGCGAGCTCGTTGGCGTTGAGCCGCGCGCCGACATCATCGCGCTTGCGGGCGGCATCGTCGTCGCCTTGCGCGGCGACGATCGAAAACCACATGTAGGCCGCGACGAAATTCTGCTGGATGCCGAGGCCGCGGGCGAGAAGGACAGCGAGATTATATTGGCTGTCGCGCACCCCGTACTCGGCGGCTTTCTTGAACCATTGCGCTGCGGTCGCATAATCTGGTTTGCCGGCGTCCCCGCCGTCCGCCGCGAGCACCGCGAGATTGTGCATGGCGCGGACGTTTCCTTGTTCCGCGGCCCTTCGGTACAAGTTTCTCGCCCGATCGAGGTCGCGCGTGACGCCGAGGCCCTTCTCGTAGAAACTGCCGAGACGATACTGGGCGGGTGCCAGGCCCTGCGCCGCCGCTTTCGTGTACCACACCGCCGCCGCCGAGAGATTGCGGGGTACATTTCGGCCTTCGGCATAATTGGTCGCTAGGAGGAATTGTGCCTTGGCGTCGCCGGCGGCCGCGGCGGCTTGCGGATCGCTCCGCATGGAGTCGGGCGCCACGGCCTTCGGCTGCGGAATGGACGCGGTGGGCATCGTATCGATGCCCGGCGCGGACTGGGGCGCGCCGCGGTTCGTGGCGGGCGCTCCGAGCGCCGCCGTTTGCGGGAGCGCGGCGATCTTTGGCACAGGCGCCGCGGGCGGCTCGATTTTCGGCGGGACGAGCATCGCAACGGACGGCGCATCGGCATTCGAAGAGACGCTGGTCGGCGCCGCGTGGCGCATGCTCTTGACGACGGCGTAGGTGCCGATTGCGACAAACAAAATAGCGAGCGCGAGAGCTACCGGACGCTTGTGCTGCTCGACGAAGTTGCGGGCCTGGCGAATGAGGCCGGCGCGACTTTTCGGGGCCGCCGCGCGCGCCGGATTTTGCTCGGCGGATGCGGCTGGCTCGGCCTGCGCGGCCTGCGCGGCGCGGCGCGCCGCCGCAATGAAGTCGGCGCGCGTCACTGGCGCTTCCTGCTCTCGCACCTGGCGAGTGCGGAGCGAGTGCTCGTCTCCCTCTTCACGCCGTGCGGGAAAACCGCTGCCCGGCTCGATCAGCAAATCTTCGAGCGCCGCGGGCGGCGGCGTAGCCTTCTTGCCGTCGTCGCGCCGGGTAGCGAGCGGCTCCGGGCTGATCTGCAGGTCCCTCAAATCCGTGAGGTCGCTTTGCCGTGAAGTGCGCTGTGGGGCCGGCGCAAAGACCGGCGCCGGGCCGGAGGCAAGCAGCTCGTTCGATACTTTGGGGCGTGGCGTGAAGTCGTCTTCCATCATCGCGAGACGGTTGACGACCTTTTCCAGCGTCTCGTGGACCGCGTTCAAGGTCGAAGCCGTGCGCCGATCGGCCTCGTCCTGCACGGCGCGCAGTCTTTGCAATTCGTGCCCGACGTTCGTCGGTTCGGCGCCGCGATCGCCGGAATTCTGCGCCGCTTCAAGCGCCGCGCGGCGCCCCTCTTCGAGCTCGGCAAACCGCGCATTGATCGTCTGTTCCAGCGATGTCAACGAGGCAAAGCCGTTGGTCGCCGTATCGAGGCGTTGCGCGCATTCGGCGACCTGCCGCTCCAAAGCATTGAGCACTCGCGGATCGGGTTGCCCCCCGGTCCGCTCGAGCTTGTCCGCCAATTCGCCGACGAGATCTTCGAGCGGGCGCGTATCCATCCGCGGGCGTTCCGCAATCAGCTCCGCGAGCTCGCGATGAACACTGTCGATGCGCCGCGCCAATGCCTCGTAGCGGCTTTCGTCGCGCGCCTCGGCGAGCGCTTCCTCAATCTTGGCGGCAAGCGCATCGAGTCGTTCCTCGATCCCGGTTGTGCCACCGGCGCCCTCAGCGCGTTGCCGCTCGATGCTCTCCGCCAGTTGTTCGATTTGCTGTTCGATCCGTGCGATCGGCAGCGGCCGCGTCACTGCCGCCGTCAAAAGATCGCAGATCTCACGCGTCTGCTGCTGAATCTGCCGGAAGGCCATGGAATCGACATCGGCGCGGGAACGATCATCGAGCCTGGCACCGAGTTTCCTCAGCTCGGCCTCGATGCCCGCGATCGTCGACCGCGGATCGATCTCCGCCAGCGAACGCCTAAATTCGCCGACGACCTCTTCGAGTGGCTCGACCACGGCTTCTCGGATGCTTTCGCCGCGCAAAACCTCGGTTCTTTGCGAAAGCGTACGGATCGCCTGCTCGAGCGCGGCGACCGAACCGTGCGAGGCAAGGCCATTCGGCGTTTCCGACATGTCGGAGATTTCGGTTTGCAACTTGTCGGAGCGGCGGGGCGGCTGCTCAATGTGGCGCGCCGCTTGTTCGCGCCGCATCTCGTCGAGCTTGGCGGAGAGCCCGGAAAGCTGCTGTTGCAGATCGTCGGCCGGAACGGCGTCGCCGCGCGCTTCGTCCAATTCCTTCTGCCGACGCGCGACTTCGGCGATGGCTGCACCTAACGACGGACGCGATCTGAAGGATTGCGGGCGGTCGACTGCCGGCGGCTCGGCGCCGATCGAAGAAGCGACCGACGCCAACAGGGAATTCAGCGTCGATTCGACCCGCTTCAGTCGATTGGCGTAGAGGCGCGTTGAAACGCCCTCCGCGACGGAGACGTGCTGCGCCTTGTAGCGCGCCGCGTCTTCCTCGTGATCCTTGCCGCCCCAGGCAGCCGCTCTCATCATGTTCTCTCCGGCGGGGATCCGAAAAGCCCCGGCTCAGAATCGATGTTCGAAAGAAGCGAAAGGTGCCGAATCACCGTTCGCTTCGCGGGCGTGCCGCCTTTGTCCTTTGAATTTCCGTAACCCCGGTAAACAGCCGGTTAACTCTGCACGATTTTGAAACAGCGGTCGTTTGAAACCGCATTTGGCTTGAAGTTGCGTAGCGTAATGTTACAATCTATGGGCGAAATACGTAGTTGACACCACAACTACTAATAGTAGTGTCGAGCCGACAGGCCGGCGCAAGAGCGGGGCGGTTCGGTGAATCGCCTCGGCGAATCTCTCGACACCGAGGGTTGTATCGGCTTACGAATTGCCGATAGAGAGCAATTGCCGGGACTCGATCCAATGTCGCAGCGTGTAAATCTCGACGCAATGATCCGCCGCGAAGATTTTGGCGTGGCCGGAGAGGAGTACACGCTCGATCTATTTAAGGATTTCCCGATTTCGAGTCTCGCACAAGATACACCGATTTTTCGGCTACTTCGAAAACCAGATTTTCAGCGGGAGACCAATCATTGGAGTCCTGAGCAAATTGCGACGTTTATTGAGAGTTTCGTGGATAACGAAGTAATCCCAGGACTCATCCTATGGAAATCACCGAATTTAATATTCGTCTTAGATGGCGGTCATAGGCTGAGCGCCCTTCGTGCGTGGATGGAAAATGATTATGGGGACGGCACCGTCACCGGCGCATTTTATAAAGGAGAAATTTCCAACGATCAGAAACGAGCTGCGAAAAGAACGCGCTCGTTAGTCGAAAGCAGGGTCGGAAGGTTTGAGACCTTGAAAAAGCTCGTTGGAAGTAAAGATGGCGCTGACCAAAAAACTATTCAGCGTGCAACGCGAGCATTTACGCGCACGCTTTCTCTTCAGTGGGTGCAGGGAACGGCATCGGTTGCGGAATCATCTTTCTACAAGATCAATTCCCAAGGGACGCCCTTGGATGCCACAGAAACAACTTTAATCAAACTTCGACGCAAGCCAATCGCTATTAGCGCGCGCGCAATCCTCAGGGCCGGAACTGGCAACAAATATTGGGCTATATTTCCCGCCGATCGGCAAACCAAAGTCGAGGAACTGGCGCATCAATTTTTTGAATTGTTATTTGAGCCTGAATCGGAACCGCCAGTTAAGACGCTTGATCTGCCTCTTGGCGGTACAGTTTCTCCCGTAGATGCGCTTGCCGTCCTAATCGAATTCTTGACGATCGCTGGCGCGCAAACTCCAATTAGTCCTAAGGCTATTGGTGACTACGCTGACGACCAGACGGGCGATGACACGCTAGCAGTATTGGAGCGCGCCTTAAACATATTGAACCGTATCACCGGAAATTCCGCAGGCAGTTTGGGACTGCATCCTGCCGTCTATTTTTACAATGAAAGAGGGAAACATAATCGGTATCTCTTTTTAGGCATAACGCAATTAATTGCAGAGCGTGTTCAAAATAACGATGGGGGATTTTTCAAAAAATTCTCCCACGTACGTGCGCAGCTTGAAAAGTTTCTAATTGACAACAAGTCTTGGCTTAGTTTGCTTCTCTCAAATATGAGTCGCAATCAGCGCATTTCCAAGACGCGCGACTTATTTGGCTATCTCGTTAATGAGTTTAATGCGGGGCACAAAGTAACGCCAGAATCAGCTATCACTCACCTCGGATTGCGCGGTAGGTTCTTCGATATAGATGGTCCACAGAGTCGCACTAAATTTTCGGATGATGCTAAATCAATTGCTTTTTTGACAGCGGCTATGAAGACGGCAATGAAATGTCCAATTTGTAACGGGATGCTCGATCCGAGAAAATCTGTTTCTTACGACCATAAGGTGCGCGTCAAAGAAAAGGGAAAGGGTGGGGCAGATAATGCGCAATTGGCGCATCCATATTGCAACACAGCGGTGAAACACTGATGGACGACGACCAATATGGCGCAGAAGAAATCGGTCAACGCCTGCGAAAGATTTTGCAAGGCGCGTTCGCTGGACCTCCGACGCCATTAAAGGATATTCCTAAAAAAAGCGGCATATCTCGCGCCAAGGCCAAGAAAAAGCCTCAGCGCAAACGGGCGCGCCAGCGCAAAAATCGCGCAGCCTGAAATTTGAAATCCGGCTTAGTGAGGTTGATGATAGGTGAGGCGCTTGCCCTCACCGCCCCTTACCGCAGCAATCGTGCGATCATCGTCATTGTAGCCAAGTGCGACACGATAGTTGTGCCGGAAATCGAACTCTGCGAGGTAGCGATGAAGGTGTTTTTCGCTGCAATGCTGGTAAACGCCGCGCATGCCGCGCTTGAACACTGAGAAATAGCTCTCGACTGTGTTAGTCGTCACGTCGCCGCGAACGTATTCCTTGTCGGCA
>JASHUD010000069.1 GCA_030040215.1 Methylovirgula sp. | reverse complement strand
CGAGATGCCGGTGCCGGCGGCGGCGATCAACGTCGGCAATCCGCATGTTGTCTTCTTCGTGGACGATCTCGACGCTTACGACCTGGCGGCGATCGGCCCGAAGCTCGAACATCATTCGCTCTTTCCGGAACGCGCCAATATCACGCTCGCGGCGATCCAAAGCCGCGATCGCATCGTCGCGCGCGTGTGGGAACGCGGCGCGGGATTGACGCGCGCCTGCGGTTCGGCTGCCTGCGCCACGCTCGTCGCCGCGGCGCGCAAGGCGCTTGCCGACCGGGCGGCGAAGGTGAGCCTGCCGGGCGGCGATCTTCACGTCGCGTGGCGCGAAGACGGGCATGTCGTTCTGACCGGTCCGGTCGAATTGGAATTCGAGGCGGTGCTCGATCCGCAGCTCTTCGAGGATGTGGCGGCGTGAACGCTGTTGCACCCCGGCGCGTCGAGGTCGTGAACTTCGGCTGCCGTCTCAATCTCGTCGAGGGCGAGGCCATGCGCCGGGCGGCCGGCGTGGCGGGCGATCTTACCATCGTCAACACTTGCGCGGTGACGGCGGAAGCCGTTCGCCAGGCGCGGCAAACGATCCGCAGGCTGAAGCGCGAAGCCCCGCAGCGCGACATCGTCGTCACCGGCTGCGCCGCGCAGATCCATCCCGAAATGTTCGCGGCGATGCCGGAGGTCGCCAAGGTTCTCGGCAATGCCGAAAAATTGGAGGCGGCCGCTTTCGCAATGGGGCGGCGTATCCAAGTCGGCGACATTTTTGCGCGTCCGTCCGCATGGCTGGCGGGCGGCGAAATCGAAGGCCGCACCCGTGCCTTCCTCGCCGTGCAAAACGGCTGCGATCACCGTTGCACCTTCTGCATCATTCCCTACGGGCGTGGCGCGTCGCGCTCGATGCCGCCGAATGAGGTTCTCGCGGCGGTCGAAACCTGTCTTGCGAAAGGCGTGAAGGAGATTGTGCTGACCGGCGTCGATCTCACCGCCTACGGCTTGGATCTTGGCGGCGGGCCGCGTCTGGGCGAACTCGTCAAAGCGATCTTGGGCACCGCCCCGACGCTTCCCCGGTTGCGGCTTTCCTCGATCGATTGCATCGAGGCCGACGGCGAGCTCGTCGAGGCGATGGCGAACGAGCCGCGGCTGATGCCGCATCTTCATCTCTCCCTGCAATCGGGCGACGACATGATCCTGAAACGCATGAAGCGCCGCCATTCTCGCGCCGATGCGATCGGATTCTGCATTGCGCTCCGGCGCGCGCGGCCCAACATCGTGTTTGGCGCCGATCTCATCGCCGGCTTTCCGACCGAGACCGAGAAGATGTTTGAGAATACGCTGGCGCTCGTTGAAGAGTGCGGATTGACGCATCTTCACGTCTTTGCATTTTCGGCGCGGCCCGGGACGCCGGCGGCCAATATGCCGCAGGTCGCGCCACAGGTTATCGCCGCCCGCGCGCGGCGCCTGCGTCAGGCGGGCGAGGCGGCGCTCGCCCGGCATCTCGCGGCGCAGGTCGGCAAAAGGCTCATGCTGCTCACCGAGCAGGGCGGCACGGCGCGCGCCGAGGATTTTACCAAAGTGCGGGTCGGCGATGTTCCGGCCGGACGAATCGTCGCCGCCCAAATCGTCGGGCACGACGGCAAGATGCTTGTCGGTTCCGCTCTTGCCTAAAGAAAACCATCACAGCCGATATCCGGCTCTTCACTCTGCCGTTTCCCCGGACAAGCCCGCCAAGCGGGCGCAGATCCGGGGCCCAGGATTTATCAGTCGCGGCCTTGCGGCCCCTGGATCCCGGCTCGAAGCTTCGCTTCGGCCGGGAAAGGGCACGACGCGAGGCAGCAAGTCGTGCTAGAGCCGCCCTTCCTCGGCCGGAACGCCCATGCTTGACCAGCTACGCCCCATCGCCCGCGCGCTGATTTCCGTCTCCGACAAGACCGGACTCGTCGCGTTCGCGCACGCGCTTGCCAAGCGCGGCATCGAGATCGTCTCGACCGGCGGAACGCGTCAGGCGCTCGCAGCAGCCGGCATCCTTGCCAGAGACGTTTCCGACTTGACTGACTTTCCAGAAATGATGGACGGCCGCTTGAAGACGCTGCATCCCAAGGTGCACGGCGGACTCTTGGCGGTGCGTGAGAATCCGCAACACGAAGCGGCGATGCTTGCGCACGGGATCGTGCCGATCGATTTGCTCGTCGTCAATCTCTATCCGTTCGAGGAAACCGTCGCGCGCGGCGCGGGGTTCGCCGAATGCATCGAGAACATCGACATCGGCGGCCCCGCGATGATCCGCGCCGCCGCCAAGAACTTCGACAGCGTTACGGTCATTGTCGACGTCGCGGATTACGATCGCCTGCTTGCCGAGCTCGCCGCGAACAACGGCGCGACACGGCTCGCTCTGCGTCGCGAGCTGGCGCAAAAGGCATACGCGCGTACGGCGGCCTATGACGCGGTGATCTCCAACTGGCTCGCCGCCAAAATCGGTGTCGCGGCGCCGCCTTACCGCGGCTTTGCCGGCCGGAAGATCGAGGCGCTGCGCTACGGCGAGAACCCGCATCAAAGCGCCGCGTTTTACGCGATGCCCGGGGCCGGCCCGAGCATCGCCACGGCGCGGCAGGTGCAAGGCAAGCAGCTTTCCTACAACAACGTCGGCGATACCGACGCCGCGCTCGACCTCGTCGCCGAATTCGACGCGGCGCGGCATGCGGCGGTCGCCATCATCAAACACGCCAATCCCTGCGGCGTCGCGCAGGCCACAAGCCTCGGCGAAGCCTATCGGTTGGCGCTACGCTGCGATCCCGTCTCGGCCTACGGCGGCATCGTAGCGCTGAACCGGCGGCTCGACGCCGAGACGGCGCGCGAGATCGTGAAAATCTTCACCGAGGTCATCATCGCGCCGGACGCCGATGCAGAAGCGCTCGCGGTAATCGCCGGCAAGCAGAACCTGCGGCTTTTGCTGACCGGCGGGCTGCCCGATCCGCGCCGCGCCGATCTCACGTTCAAATCGGCGAGCGGAGGATTTCTCGAGCAGAGCCGCGACAACGCCGTCGTCGACGACATGGATTTGCGCGTCGTGACCAAACGCGCGCCAAGCGAAGCCGAACGCGAAGATCTCAAATTTGCGTTCCGCGTCGCCAAATACGTGAAGTCGAACGCGATCGTCTATGCGAAGGCAGGCGCGACGGTGGGTATCGGGGCAGGGCAGATGAGCCGCGTCGATTCTTCGCGCATCGCGGCGCAAAAAGCGCAAGAGGCGGCGCGCGCCGCGGGCCTCTCCGAGAGCCTCGCGAAAGGATCGGTTGTCGCCTCCGACGCGTTCTTTCCGTTTGCCGACGGATTGATCGCCGCGGCGGAGGCGGGCGCGACGGCGGTGATCCAGCCGGGGGGCTCGCTGCGCGACGACGAGGTCATTAAGGCCGCCGACGATGCGGGGCTTGCCATGGTCTTCACCGGCATGCGGCATTTCCGGCATTAGCATCCTTCCCCTTCAGGGGAAGGTGGCAGCATCGCGTAGCGGCGCTGCCGGATAGGGTGCCCCACCCGGCCGCTACGCGGCCACCCTCCCCTAAAGGGGAGGGACGCTTACCCCTTCCGTCCCATCGCCATGAACTTGTCGGCGCGCGCTTCGCGAATGGCGTCGGGCGAAAGATTGCCGAGCCCTTCCAGCGCCGACGCGATGGCATCGCCTGCCGCCGCAATTGCCGCACCGGGATTGCGGTGCGCGCCGCCGACCGGCTCTTCGACGATTGCGTCGATGAGCCCGAACTTCAAAAGATCCTGCGCGGTAATCTTCATGTTGGTTGCGGCCTCCTGCGCCTTCGTCGTGTCGCGCCAGAGGATCGAAGCCGAGGCCTCGGGCGAGGCGACGGTATAGATCGCGTGCTCGAGCATCATCACGCGGTTGCAGGTTGCAATCGCAATCGCGCCGCCCGATCCGCCTTCGCCGATGATGACCGCAACGTTGGGCACGCCAAGCGACAGCGATTTCTCGGTCGAGCGGGCGATCGCCTCGGCCTGGCCGCGCTCTTCCGCGTCGACGCCTGGAAACGCGCCGGCCGTATCGACGAGCGAAATCACCGGCAGCGAGAACCGGTCGGCAAGTTCCATGATGCGGATCGCCTTGCGATAGCCTTCCGGCCGCGCCATGCCGAAATTGTGCCTGAGGCGGCTTTCCGTATCCGCCCCTTTTTCCTGGCCGATGATACACACGGGAGAGCCGCGAAACCGCGCGAATCCGCCGATGATCGCCGCGTCTTCGCCGAACAGCCGGTCGCCGGAAAGCGGCGTGAAATCCTTCAGGAGCCCGGCGATGAAGTCGGAGCAATGCGGGCGCTGCGGATGGCGCGCGACCAGCGTCTTCTGCCAGGGCGTGAGCGCTGCGTAGAGTTCGGCAAGCGCCTTTTCGGCGCGGATCTCGAGGCGCGTCAATTCCTCGCTGACGCTGTCGTCGCCTTGCTTCCAATGGGCGCGCAGCTCGTCGACCTTTGTTTCGAGGTCGGCCACCGGCTTTTCAAAATCGAGATAGCTGCGCATGAAGGCAAGGGCTCGGGGAAGCCGCGGAAACTCCCTCATTTCGAAGGGCCGAGTCAAGAATTACCGGCCGAGTTTGATGCTCGGCGCAAAGGTTCCGGCAAACAGGGTTATTGATCAATCGAAGAGGCTCGACACGCTCTCTTCCTTGGCGGTTCGCGCGATGGCTTCGCCGATCAGCGTCGCAATCGGAAGAACGCGGATATTGCGCGCGCTGAGAACGGCTTCGGTCGGGGCGATGGTGTCGGTGACGACGAGCTCCTTCAACTGCGAGCCGCCGATGCGCGCGATCGCGCCGCCGGAGAGAACGCCGTGGGTGATATAGCCGTAGACATCGCGGGCGCCGTCGCGCAGCAGCGCATCGGCGGCATTGCACAACGTGCCGGCCGAATCGACGATGTCGTCGACAAGAACGCAGGTCTTGCCCTTGACATCGCCGATGACGTTCATCACTTCCGATTCGCCGGCGCGCTCGCGCCGCTTGTCGACGATGGCGAGCGGCGCGTCGATACGTTTGGCCAGCGCCCGGGCGCGCACCACGCCGCCGACGTCGGGCGAGACGACCATCAGATTGCCGAGGCCGTTGCGCTCCTTGATGTCGCGCACCATCACCGGGGCGGCAAAA
>JASHUD010000068.1 GCA_030040215.1 Methylovirgula sp. | reverse complement strand
TCGACGGCGTCGCCGTCGATCGGCCGGGCCCCGACCGCGGTATGGTGTTCCAGCAATATTCGCTCTTTCCCTGGAAGAGCGTGCGCGAGAACATTGCGTTCGGTCCATTGCGCGCTGGAAAGAAGCGGGCGCACGCCTTGGCGATCGCCGATCATTTTCTGGACATGATCGGCCTTTCCGATTTTGCCGCGCGCTATCCGGCTGAGCTTTCCGGCGGCATGCAGCAGCGCGTCGGCATTGCCCGCGCGCTTGCCAATTATCCGAGCGTCCTTTTGATGGACGAACCCTTCGGGGCGCTCGATGCGCAGACGCGTGCGATGATGCAGGAAAGCCTCCTGCGCATCTGGAGCGAATTCGCCACGACGGTTCTGTTCGTCACGCATGACGTGGAAGAGGCGATCTTTCTCGCCGACCGTGTCGTGGTCATGAGCGCGAGTCCGGGCCGCATCATCGCCGATCAGGCTGTGCTCCTCCCGCGGCCGCGCAGCGGGGAAATTTCCACGAACGACGCGTTCATCCGCATCAAACGGGCCTGCCTCGCAAAAATTCGCGCCGAGAGCCTGAAAGCTTTCGAGCAGCAGAATCGCTGATGCCGCGCGTCGCCGTTTCCGCCTCGGCGCTTTTCGTCGTTTTCACGCTCGTGAGCGCATCGTCACGGGCGGATTCGCTTTCCGACGCCCCGGATCGACCTTGGGAAGCTTGCGGCGAATGCCACGGCCTCGACGGAATCAGCGCCACCGCCCATTTCCCCAAGCTCGCGGGCCAGAAGCGCGCCTACATCGAAAAAGAGGTCCACGATTTTCGCTCCGGCGCGCGCGCCAACGACAATGGGCAGATGGGCGGGATCGCAAGCGACTTCTCGGATCAGGCAATCGAACGCGCGAGCGCTTATTTCAGCGCGCTCCCTGCGCCGCCGCCGGCCGGCGATCCGGGGAAGGATGCGGCGCGCGCCAAAGCGATCGTCGAAACCGGGTTTCCCGCCGCCGGGATCCCGGCCTGCCATGCCTGCCATAACGCCGCTGCCGACGCCGTGCCCTGGCTCGAGGCGCAACACGCAAGCTATCTTGCGAAGGAATTGCACGACTTCAAAACAGGCATCCGCACGAATAATCCGACGATGGCAGCCGTTGCGCGGCGTCTTTCCGATGAGGATATCGATGCGCTTGCGACCTACCTCGCGGCAACGCCGAGGCTCGCAACCGACCGAGGGCAACAGTAACTAGAGACGCCCGCCGCTGCGCGGGTTTTTTATGCAATATGGTTTTCGCGATGGTGCGCACAATTGCGTTAGTCGCATATCTGCGCCACCGGCGGAAAATCCGGCGATCTCCGGGTCAACCGTCCATGAGAGACCGCAAACGCGCCGCCTTCCGCAGCCTCTCATCACGAGTACGACGTCTGGCGCTCATCGAAGAGCCGACGATCGGCTCCGCCCATATAGTACATCGCGTGGCGCCGGTCCGTGTGGCGGGCGCCGGAGCTCATTTGGCCTGCCTTGTTTGTGCCGTTTAATTAGAACCGGAACGCACCGAGAAAATGATCTGGGGAAATGCTGGAGTTCGGTCGATCGAGTTCGGTGGGAAAGAGTTCATCGCTTGGAGCGAACGAATAGCGTGATCGAGAAGCGAAGCTGATTTCCATAGCGTTAGGAATCGGAACATTCCCGACGCTAACATATTGGGAGTGATTATTTCCATGGACGTGTATCACGGCATGAGTCGCGGCAAACTTCGCAAAGACGCGTGTGGCTCGCATCCTGAAATCTTTCTTCCCGAGATCGCGCAGCTCATGAAATTCGCAAATAATTTGCGAAAATCGCCGCAGAATTTGCGGATCGAGCGTGTCGAATAGTGCCCATTCCGCTCCTTCGATATCCACTTTTAGGATCAGGTCTGGCCGATCCGACTCAGGATATCGAGCAGCAATATGATTGAGCATCGGTCCGTCTACCATGAGGCGCTCGAATCTCAGAAGACGATGCTCATTCGGCGGTGCATCGATGGATCCGTCGAATTGATCGACCGGAACGCCGCGTTTTGCCAGCGCAACGTCCCAATCATTATTGCTTCCGATGCCTAACGATATCGCGCCGGTTATGCCGAAGATATCATCTAGCAGCACGTATCCGCCATCTGCGGAACTGCCAAATCGTACCTTGCAAAAGCCGATGGCGCGTTGCGGCGTAAGCAGCCTCAATGTTGCGCGAAGTTCACTTTGTTGATCGCATGAAATTGGGTGCGGGACGATCTGGCCTACTTTCCAGTCTATCCCGCGGAAGTGCTGATCAATGCGGTTCAAATGCTTACGGATGCCGTCGAATCGAGACCCGAACATGAGTTTTCTCCGGTTCAGAATCGGTCCTACGGCCGGCGATGTCGCGCCTGACGCAAAAGACACCGGATCGCCGCTTCCCTATGTCTCAGAATAGGGGTCTCATACAGCGCCTTGGATTTCTGTCCCGGAATTGTCCCGCCGCGAAGAGCGGTTTGTAAAATGGTGGTCGGAGTGAGAGGATTTGAACCTCCGGCCCCCTCGTCCCGAACGAGGTGCGCTACCAGGCTGCGCTACACTCCGACAGGCGGCTCCTCCACCTTTGCGCGGTGGCGTTATAGCATGCGAAAGGCGGCGGGCAAGGCCGCGCCGCCTTCGATTTCGACGGGAATTTTCCGGCCGCTAAAGCGCCGGCGCCCGCGCCCCGGCTTCGTCGGCCGAAGGCAGCGATTCGAGCTTCGCCATGCCGGCCTTGACCGCCGCCTGCACCTTTTCGAAGGCACGCACTTCGATCTGCCGGACGCGTTCGCGCGAAATGTCGAACTCGTCCGACAATTGCTCGAGCGTGATCGGATCGTCGGTCAGGCGGCGCGCCTCGAAAATGCGCCGCTCGCGATCGTTGAGCACCCCCAACGCCCGATGCAGCGCGCCAAGGCGATTGTCCGTCTCCTCGCGGTCGGCGAGCAGGTTCTCTTGGCTCGCGCTGTCGTCGACCAGCCAATCCTGCCATTCGCCTTCGCCCTCCTCGCGCAGCGGCGCGTTAAGCGAAGCGTCGCCCGACATGCGGCGGTTCATGTCGATCACGTCCTGCTTGGAGACGCCGAGCCGGTGCGCGATCGTATCGACCTGGTCGGGGCGCATGTCGCCTTCGTCAAGCGCCGAGATCCGGCTCTTCGCCTTGCGCAGGTTGAAGAACAGCTTCTTCTGGCTTGCCGTGGTGCCCATTTTCACGAGCGACCAGGAGCGCAAGATGTATTCCTGGATCGAGGCGCGGATCCACCACATCGCATACGTGGCCAGCCGAAAGCCGCGCTCCGGCTCGAAGCGCTTGACCGCCTGCATCAGGCCGACGTTGCCTTCCGAGATGACTTCGCCGATCGGCAGGCCGTAGCCGCGATAGCCCATCGCGATCTTGGCGACGAGGCGCAGATGCGAGGTGACGAGCTTATGCGCCGCCTCGGGGTCCTCGTGCTCGCGCCAGCGCTTGGCGAGCATATATTCCTCTTGCGGTTCCAGCATCGGGAACCGCCGAATTTCCCGGAGATAGCGGGATAGCCCGTTTTCCCCCGAGAGCACGGGGAGTGCCGCAGTAGCCATTGTCCCTCCTATCGGCCCCGTTTCCGGCGGCCCTTGCGCAGCCACCAGCCCAGTCGACTGCGCGACCGCTCAATATAGGCGTCGCCCGGCCGGCCTGGAAGAGCGGGGCAATCGGCAAGCCATTACAAATGCGTAAGGCGGCTTGCGGCAAACTGCAGCGGGGCTTTCGGCGAATCGGCGGCGCGAACAATCCTCATATCGCTCCAAATCATAACGAAACGATCCGTTCCAGGCGCAAATTGTCCCGAATGAACGGCGGATTGGTACAATGGTTTATTCGCCGCAGGCGGGATTTCGTTACGGCATGCGTCAGCGCGACGCGGCAAGCGCCGCATGCAACGCATTCAGGTCCTCCGGCAATAGGCTTTCGAAGAGATAGGCCTTGCCGCTGACCGGATGTACGAAACCGAGCCTCGTTGCGTGCAGCGCTTGGCGGCCAAGCGCGGCAAGCATGGCCTGCGCCTCAGTTCCCAGCAGCACCGCTTTGGTTCTGAAACCGCGCCCATAAACCGGATCGCCGAGCACCGGATGCCCGATATGGGCGAGATGCACCCGGATCTGGTGGGTGCGTCCCGTCTCCAGCGAACAGGTGAGCAGACTCGCGACCGGCGCGCCGTCCGGCCCGACATAGATTTCGGTGCGCCGCCAATGCGTAACCGCCTCGCGGCCGTCGCGCGCCACTGCCATCTTCTCGCGGTCTATCTTGTGGCGCGCGAGCGCCGTGGCAATCGTTCCCGCCGCCCGCTCCGGCACGCCCCAGACGAAGGCTAGGTATTCGCGGGTCAGCGACAAGCTGCGCCCGTGGTCGGCGAACACCGCCGCCAGACCGCGGTGCGCCGCGTCGCTTTTGGCGACTACCAGCAGGCCTGAAGTATCCTTATCGAGCCGATGCACGATGCCCGGCCGGCGCACCCCGCCGATGCCCGACAGCTCCGCTCCGCAATGTGCGATAAGCGCATTGACCAGCGTTCCCGTCGCGTGGCCCGGCGCCGGGTGGACGACCAGCCCCGCAGGCTTCTCGAGAACGATCAGATGCTCGTCCTCGAAGCGGATCGAAAGCGGCATGGGCTCGCCGCGCGGCACCGCTTCTTCGGGCGGCGGGACGCGCAGCAAGATCCTCTGCCCGGCTTTGACTTTCAGGGCCGCTTCGGCAACCGACCGTCCGTCGATCGAAACCGCGCCGTTCTCGACCAAGCTCTTGAGGCGGGTGCGCGACAAGCCTTGCGTCTCGGCGCGGCCGACGAGAAAGCGGTCGAGCCGCTGGCCGGCTTCCGCCGTCGCGACCTCCAACGCGAGGCAGAGATCGGCATCCTCTTCGAGATCGTTGCGCATTTTCGCCATGCTCCGCCCGTGTCGACCTCGTATATAATCACGGCGCTTTGATAGCGGGCGGAGGGCGGATATCACCTTGCCGCGCCGGGGGGATATGATCTAAGGCTGCCTCCCGTAAAGCCTGGGCGCAATCATGTCGCTAACTCGCATCTATTTTCGCTCGTTCGCACTGATCGGCCCGGAAATGGCTCTCGCCGCTTTCCTGGTTTTCGCCAACCTCGCCTTGGCGAGCGCGCAATTCGCCGAACCGGTTCTCTTCGGGCGCATCGTCGATCGAATGAGCGGCGGCGACGCGATCCACCATCCGCCCGGTCTTTTGCAGCTTGCGCCGCTCATCGCGGCGTGGATCGGTTTCGCGCTGTTCTCGATCTTGGGTTCGGTGTTCGTCGGTCTTCACGCCGACCGGCTCGCGCATCGCCGCCGTCTGGCGAGCATGGCGGCTTATTTCGAGCACGTCCTGCGGCTTCCGATGAGTTTTCACGGGCAGGTGCATTCCGGCCGGCTGCTCAAAGGCATGCTCGACGGGACGAGCGGTCTCTTCTGGCTCTGGCTGTCCTTCTTCCGCGAGAAATGCGTCGCGTTTATCGCGCTCATTTTTCTGCTGCCGTTGTCGCTCTTCATCAATTGGCGGCTCGGTTTTCTGCTCATCCTGCTCGTGACGATCTTCGCGGCGCTCATCATCTTCGTCGTACGCCGCACGCACGTCCTGCAAGACGACGTGGAGCGCCATAATGCGACTCTGACCGAGCGGGCCTCGGACGTGATCGGCAATGTCGCGGTGATCCAAAGCTTCACCCGCATCGAGAGCGAAGCGCGCGCCCTCGGCCGGCTCATTAACACGGTGCTGACCGCGCAACTGCCGGTTCTCTCCTGGTGGGCGGTCGCCGTCGTCGCGGCGCGCGCCGCCGCGACTTTGACGCTGCTGGCGATTTTCCTGTTGGGCATTTGGCTGCACGCGCGAAACCTGGCGACGATCGGCCAGATCGTTACCTTCATGGCGTTCTCCACGATGCTCATTGCCAAACTCAGCGACGTCATCGGCTTCATCAACGGGCTTTTCATGCAGGCGCCGAAGATCCAGGAATTCTTCGGCGTCCTCGATACCGCTCCGCATGTTACCGATCTTCCCGCGGCGCGCGAGCCGGGGCGCCTGACGGGCCGGATCACATTCGAAAACGTAAGCTTCTCCTACGATACGGCGCATGCCGCGGTGAGCGACCTGAGTTTCGATGTCGCGCCGGGGGAAACGATCGCAATGGTCGGCGCGACCGGCTCCGGCAAGACGACTACTGTCAACCTGCTGCATCGCGTTTTCGATCCGCAGAAAGGCGTTATCAAAATCGACGGAATGGACATCCGCGGGATGACGCTCGCCGGCCTGCGTCGCAACATCGGCGTCGTCTTTCAAGAGCCGATGCTGTTTACCCGCTCGATCGAAGAGAACCTGAAAATCGGCAAGCCCGATGCAAGCCCGGCGGAAATCGCCCAGGCGCTGGAGCGGGCGCAGGCCGGCGATTTCGTTGCTCGACAGAACGATGGACTGGCGACGGTGATCAGCGAACGCGGCCGCTCGCTTTCCGGCGGCGAGCGTCAGCGACTTACGATCGCCCGCGCGGTTCTCAAGGACCCGCCGATCATGATCTTCGACGAGGCGAGTTCGGCGCTTGACGCCGAAACGGAACGGCAATTGCAGCTCGCGTTGGAAACGGCCACGCACGGCCGCACGACGTTCATCATCGCGCACCGTTTGGCAACCATCCGCCATGCCGATCGGATCTTCGTCTTCGATCGCGGCCGAATCGTCGAAATGGGCACGTTCGACGAATTGATCGCCAAGCACGGCCGTTTCGCCAAGCTGGCCGGCGAGCAGCTCATCGCGGCGAAACCCGAGGCGCGCAGCGCCACGATAACCGAACTGCGTCCGGCCAAGCGCGCCGGGGTGTAGCGGCAGTCGCGCCGCCGCATCCTCCGGCGCACCGCGCCTACGGAGCGTAGGCGAT
>JASHUD010000067.1 GCA_030040215.1 Methylovirgula sp. | reverse complement strand
ACGGTCGCCGCCGGGATTCCTGGCGCAGTTTTAATGGATCGCGCCGGTGCCGCCGTCGCCAAAACCGCGGCGCGGCTGCTTACGGCAGGCGATCCGCATGGGCGGCGAATCGCCGTCTTTTGCGGCCCGGGCAACAATGGCGGGGACGGGTTCGTCGCCGCCCGGTATCTCAAAGCGGACGGCTTCAAGGTCTCCGTCGGACTGCTGGGCGCGCCGGAGGACTTGAAGGGCGATGCGGCGGGCGCGGCACAAGGCTGGAACGGGCCGATCCTGCCCTTCGAAGGGGTGCCTTTGGAGGAAGCCGACCTCGCGATTGTTGCAATTTTCGGCTCGGGGCTCGCCCGCGATATCGAAGGACCGGCGCGCGCGGCAATCCTGCGCCTGAACGAATGGACGAGACGCACGCGCAAGCCGATCGTCGCCGTCGACATTCCCTCGGGCGTCGACGGGTCGAGCGGTCTGGTGCGCGGCGTCGCCGTCGAGGCGGCCCAGACCGTCACCTTCTTTCGCCTGAAGCCCGGTCATCTGCTGTTGCCCGGAACGATGCATTGCGGCGAGATCAGCCTTGTCGACATCGGCATTCCCGATTCGGTGCTCGCCGAAATCGCGCCCAAGACGTTTGCCAACGGTCGATCGGTTTGGAGCAAACATTTTCCGCGGCCGCGCATCGACGGCCACAAATATAATCGCGGCCACGCCGTCGTTCTCTCCGGATCCTTGGCGCATACCGGCGCGGCGCGGCTTGCGGCGCGCGGCGCTCTGCGGATCGGCGCGGGGCTGGTCACAATCGCAACGCCGCGCGATGCGCTCCCCGCCCACGCCGCGGCACTGACCGCGATCATGACGCGCGTCTGCGATACGAGCGAGGAATTGGTCGAACTTTTGGCCGACCGGCGCAAAAACGCGGTAGTCATGGGGCCGGGCATGGGCGTCGGCGCCAAAACCCGCGCCATGGTCCTGGCGGCGCTTGGAAATGGCACGGAGGAGGAGCCGCCGCGTGCGATCGTCCTCGATGCCGACGCACTGACCAGTTTCGCCGGCGAATCGATGCGCCTCGCCGATGCCGTGAAACGCTCCCGCAGCCAGGTGGTATTGACGCCGCACGACGGCGAATTCGCGCAATTGTTCGCGGCGAAAGAAGGAGAATTGCGCGATCATCCGGCGATCGCCCAATTGACTTCGGCTTCGAAACTCGATCGCGCCCGCGCCGGTGCGGCGCTGATGGGCGCAGTCCTGCTCCTCAAGGGCGCGGATACCGTCGTGGCCGATCCGCGCGGCATTGCTTCCATCGGCCACGGCGCTCCGCCTTGGCTTGCGACGGCAGGCTCTGGAGACGTGCTGGCGGGAATGATCGGCGGGCTGTTGGCGCAGTCGATGCCGGTATTCGAGGCGGCGAGCGCCGCCGTTTGGCTGCACGCGGCGGCGGCGCGCGAATTCGGTCCGGGCCTTATTTCCGAAGATATCCCCGAAGCTTTGCCGCCGGTCTTGCGCCGCCTGCTCGACGGTGACGACGCCTAGCCGATCGGTGCCGCGCATCAGCAAAATCATGCCGCGCCGAGCGCTCCCCGATCCGCCACTTTTTTGCTGCACCGGAGCGGGGGCATGCTATAGAGCCGGCCCCAGGTGAAGCGGCCAAAGGCGAAACGCGACGCTTTGATACGCTCGCGGGCGTGGCGGAATTGGTAGACGCGCCGGATTTAGGTTCCGGTGGTGAAAGCCGTGGGGGTTCGAGTCCCTCCGCCCGCACCAGAGCTCCGCGATCGGCGTGATCCTGGCCGTGCAGGTTTTGCGCGCGGATGAAGCAAATCGAAGGACGAAACGATGCAGGTGACGCAAACCCGCTCCGAGGGCCTGAAGCGCGAGTATGAAGTCGTGCTTGCCGCGCAGGATCTTGCCTCGCGCGTCGAAGGCCAGCTCGCCGAAATCCGCGCCAAGGCGCAAATCAAGGGATTTCGGCCGGGCAAAGTGCCAGTCGCGCATCTGCGGCGCCTCTACGGGCGCTCGATCATGGCCGAAGTCGTCCAAGAAGCCGTCAATGCCGCCAATCGTGAAATCGTCGAAGGCAATAACCTGAAGCTCGCCGGCGCGCCGAAAATCGAGCTGCCGGACGATGAAGAAAAGCTGCGGGAAGCCTTCGAGGCAAAGTCCGATTTCTCCTATCGGATCGCCGTCGAGATTCTGCCGACAATCGACATCGGCGCGTTCGACGACATCGAAATCGAGCGGCTCGTCGCCGACATTCCAGAACAGGACGTCGATGCGGCGGTCAAGAATCTTGCCGACCGCAATCGACCCTATGCGCCAAAAGACGGCGAAGCCGCGCAAGGCGACAAGGTCACGATCGATTTTACCGGTACGGTCGAAGGGGAAGCTTTCGCGGGTGGCAGTGCGAGCGACGTCGATCTCGTGCTTGGCGCCGGCTCGTTTCTGCCCGGATTCGAGGAGCAGATCGTCGGAGCCAAGGTCGGCGAGACGCGCAGCGTCGCGGTGACGTTTCCGGAGGATTACGCGGAAAGCAAGCTGGCCGGCAGGCCAGCCGAGTTCGCGGTGACCGTGAAAACGATCGCGGCGCCCGGCGAACTTTCTGTCGACGATGCATTCGCCAAGAGTCTCGGCTTCGACGACCTCGCCAAGCTGCGCGCGGCGGTGCGCGCCTCGCTGGAAGGCGATCACGCTGCGCTGTCGCGGCGCAAGTGGAAGCGCGAGCTTCTCGATGCGCTCGACAGGAAATACACTTTTGAACTGCCGCAACAGCTTGTCGAACGCGAGTTCGAGGCAATCTGGGCGCAGGCCGAGTCCGAACGAAAGTCGCTCGCCCGCAGCTTCGCCGACGACGGCACGACGGAAGAAGCGGAGCGCGCCGAATATCATGCTCTCGCCGAACGCCGGGTGCGCCTTGGGCTCGTCTTGGCCGAGATCGGTGAACAGGCCGGAATCAAGGTCGCCGAGGAGGAGATCAGCAAGGTGCTTTACGAGCGGGCGCGGAGCTTTCCCGGCCGGGAGCGCCAGATCGTTGAAGTTTATCGGAAGAATCCCGATCTTCTGAACGAAATCCGTGGCCCGATCTTCGAAGAAAAAGTGGTCAATCACATCCTGGCGCAGGCCAAGGTAACGGACCGGCGCGTAGGCAAGGACGAACTTCGACAAGCCGTCGAGGCCTCCGAAGCGGCCGATCCAGTGGCTGCTTCGTAGGGCAGTTGTCCCGGAGCGGTCGCGCCGCGCCTGCCGCCCGTTGCGAAAGCGGCGGAAGCTATTATCTTATCGATTCGATTTCGGGCTAGAAAATCAGAGAGAGATCGAACATGGACCGCGATCCGCCTGAAACGCACGCCCAATATCTGATCCCGCAGGTCATCGAGAATACCAGCCGGGGCGAGCGCGGATTCGACATTTATTCGCGGCTTTTGCGGGAGCGGATTGTCTTCCTCACCGGGCCGGTGGACGACCACGTGGCGTCGGTGATCGTCGCTCAACTGCTCTTTTTGGAGGCGGAAAACCCCAAGAAAGAGATCTCCATGTACATCAATTCGCCGGGCGGCGTCGTGACTTCAGGACTGGCGATTTACGACACCATGCAGTTCATCCGGCCGAAGATCTCCACCCTCTGCATCGGCCAAGCGGCCTCGATGGGCTCGTTGCTGCTGGCGGCCGGGGAGGCGGGCCTGCGCTTTGCGCTGCCCAATGCGCGAATCATGGTGCATCAACCCTCGGGCGGGTTCCAGGGCCAGGCTTCGGACATCGTCCGGCATGCCGAGGACATCATGAAGATGAAGCGTCGCCTGAACGAGATCTACGTCCGGCATACGGGCAGGGATTACGATTCGATCGAAAACACGCTTGACCGTGACCATTTCATGTCGGCTGAGGAATCCCGGACATTCGGCATTATCGATCAGGTCATTGAAAAGCGGCCGGATGAGCCGGCGGCGGCAGGGAAAGCCGCGGCCTAGCTAGTTCGCCGGTGGCATATCGATTGCTGGTTAGGGCTGGGAAACCGGCCATTTAACCGATTGGACGCATTTTCCAGTCATTGTGGGCCTGATGCGTTGCGCCCCTGTGACGCAGATGCTTCGGCGAGGGGAGAAATGGGCACAAGGACTTGATCCTCGGCGCCGGGCATGTTTGCATTCGGTTAACCAAGAAAACGCCAATTCCGGGAGTTCGCGAAAGGGGATAGGCGGTGAGGTTAAGCCCCGTAGCGAGCGTCGCGAACGTGATGGCTCGATTCGAGTTCTCGGACGGTTGCAAATGGTCACAGCCTCGTTTGGTTGCGGCCGAGGAGATTAAGCCATGACCAAGGTCGGCGGCAGCGACTCGAAGAACACGCTCTATTGCTCGTTCTGCGGCAAGAGCCAGCACGAGGTCCGCAAGCTGATCGCCGGGCCGACAGTGTTCATCTGCGACGAGTGCGTTGAACTCTGCATGGACATCATCCGCGAGGAAAACAAATCCTCGCTGGTGAAGAATCGCGACGGCATTCCGACGCCGAAGGAGATTTGCAAGGTTCTCGATGACTACGTCATCGGTCAGGCGCCGGCCAAGCGGGTATTGTCGGTCGCCGTTCACAACCACTACAAACGGCTCAACCACTCGGCCAAGCACAACGACGTCGAACTCGCCAAGTCGAATATCCTGCTGATCGGACCCACCGGTTCCGGCAAGACGCTGTTGGCGCAGACGCTGGCGCGCATTCTCGATGTGCCTTTCACGATGGCCGACGCGACCACGTTGACGGAAGCGGGCTATGTCGGCGAGGACGTCGAAAACATCATCCTGAAGCTGTTGCAGGCCTCCGACTATAACGTCGAGCGGGCGCAGCGCGGCATCGTCTATATCGACGAGATCGACAAGATCTCGCGTAAATCCGACAACCCGTCGATCACCCGCGATGTGTCGGGAGAGGGCGTGCAGCAGGCGCTGCTCAAGATCATGGAAGGCACGATCGCTTCCGTGCCGCCGCAGGGCGGCCGCAAGCATCCGCAGCAGGAGTTCTTGCAGGTCGACACGACCAACATCCTGTTCGTCTGCGGCGGCGCCTTTGCGGGACTCGAGAAGATCATCACCGCGCGCGGCACTTCCACCTCCATCGGCTTTGGCGCCAAGGTTCAAGCGCCGGACGAACGGCGTACCGGCGAGATCCTCCGCAAGGTCGAGCCGGAGGACCTCTTGAAGTTCGGGCTGATCCCGGAATTCGTCGGGCGTCTGCCGGTCATCGCCACGCTCGAGGATCTCGACGAGGACGCTTTGAAGAGAATCCTGGTCGAGCCGAAGAACGCGCTCGTCAAACAGTACCAGCGTTTGTTTGAGATGGAGAACACTGAGCTCACCTTCCAAGACGAAGCGCTGAACGTCGTTGCCAAGAAAGCGATCGAGCGCAAAACCGGCGCGCGGGGCCTACGCTCCATCATGGAAGCAATCTTGCTCGACACGATGTTCGATCTGCCAGGTCTCGACAGCGTCGAACAAGTGGTGATCGGCCCCGACGTGGTCGAAGGAAAATCTCGGCCGCTCTATATCTATGCCGAGCGCGCCGAGAAGAGCGCCACCAGCGCCTGATGCAGGCTGCGGCCCGTGTAAGGCCGCGGCTGACGGCGCGTTGCAAGAAACCCCTTGAGCCCGGCGGCCGCGGGCGCTGTTTTGCGCCCGATGATCCCACCTGAATCGTCGCGCCGCGAGCTGCGGCGAGCCCGCTTCTTGAATGCGGCCCCGGCAAACGCCATCTTAAGGTGGAAAAAATGCCCCAAAGAGGGCCGCAGAGTACGATCTTCTTGGGCGACGGGCTAAGTTAACCGACAAAATCGCCGGTCGCCATGGCGAGGCTCGGACCCCGGTCGTGGATGGATATTCAGATAGGATTGGATGATGAGCATTCAGAAGCGCGAATTGGGCCCGCCCGGCACGGTCGAAAATTATCCGGTGCTGCCGCTCCGCGACATCGTAGTGTTCCCGCACATGATCGTTCCGCTGTTCGTCGGCCGCGAGAAGTCGATTCGCGCGCTCGAAGAGGTCATGAAGGCCGACAAGCTCATCCTGCTCGCGACCCAAATCAATGCCGCCGACGACGATCCGAGTCCCGATGCAATCTTCAAGACGGGGACGCTCGCTTCGGTGCTGCAGCTTCTGAAGCTTCCCGACGGCACGGTGAAGGTGTTGGTCGAAGGCCAGGTGCGCGCCCGCGTGCACAACTATACGCGCAGCGCGGAATTCTACGAGGCGGAGGCCGAAATCGTCGCCGACGAGCCGACCGATAAGGTCGAGGTCGAGGCTTTGGCGCGTTCGGTCGTGGCCGAATTCGAATCTTACGTGAAGCTCAACAAGAAGGTTTCGCCGGAAGTGATCGCCGCGGTCAGCCAGATCGACGATCATTCGAAGCTCGCCGACACGGTCGCTTCGCACCTCGCCGTCAAAATTCTCGACAAACAGTCGGTGCTGGAGACGAGTTCGGTCGCCAAGCGGCTGGAGAAATGTCTCGGGCTGATGGAAAGCGAAATCTCGATCCTGCAGGTCGAGAAGCGCATCCGCACGCGCGTCAAGCGGCAGATGGAGAAGACCCAGCGCGAGTATTATCTGAACGAACAGATGAAGGCGATCCAGAAGGAGCTCGGCGACGAGGAAGGCAAGGACGACCTCTCCGAGATCGAGGAGCGCATCAAGTCGACGCGGCTCTCGAAGGAGGCGCGCGACAAGGCCATTACCGAGTTAAAGAAGCTCCGGCAGATGTCGCCGATGTCGGCGGAAGCGACGGTGGTGCGCAACTACCTCGACTGGCTGCTGGCCATTCCATGGAACAAGAAGAGCAAGATCAAGAAGGATCTGACCATCGCGCAGGAGGTGCTCGACAGCGACCACTTCGGCCTCGACAAGGTCAAAGAGCGGATCGTTGAGTATCTCGCCGTGCAGAGCCGCGCCAACAAGCTGACGGGGCCCATCCTCTGCCTCGTCGGGCCGCCCGGCGTCGGCAAGACCTCGCTCGGCAAGTCGATCGCCAAGGCCACCGGCCGCGAGTTCGTTCGCATGTCGCTCGGCGGCGTGCGCGACGAAGCGGAGATCCGCGGGCATCGGCGCACCTACATCGGCTCGATGCCGGGCAAGATCATCCAGTCGATGCGCAAGGCCAAGACGTCCAATCCGCTCTTCCTGCTCGACGAGATCGACAAGATGGGCATGGACTTCCGCGGCGATCCGTCTTCAGCGCTGCTCGAAGTGCTCGACCCCGAGCAGAACCATGCGTTCAACGACCATTACCTCGAGGTCGATTACGATCTCTCCAGCGTGATGTTCGTGACGACGGCGAATACGCTCAACATTCCGCCGCCGTTGATGGACCGTATGGAGATCATCCGTATCGCCGGGTACACGGAGGATGAAAAGATCGAGATCGCCGAACGCCACCTGATTCCGGCGGCGCTGCACAAGCACGGGCTTGCGCCGGTGGAATTGAAGATCGAGCGCAGCGGCCTCGTGACGATCATCCGCCGCTATACGCGCGAGGCGGGCGTCCGCAACCTCGAGCGCGAGATCTCCAATCTGTCGCGCAAGGCGGTCAAGCAGATCCTTACCGGCAAGACGCTTTCGGTGACCATCACGGAAGACAACATCGGCGAGTTCCTCGGCGTGCCGCGTTTTCGCTACGGCGAAGTGGAGCTCGAGGATCAAGTCGGAGTCGTGACCGGCCTTGCCTGGACGGAAGTCGGCGGTGAGCTGCTCACGATCGAAGGCGCGATGATGCCGGGCAAGGGCCGCATGACGGTCACCGGCAATTTGCGCGACGTGATGAAGGAATCGATCTCGGCGGCGGCTTCCTACGTGCGTTCGCGCGCCGTCGATTTCGGCATCGAGCCGCCGCTCTTCGATCGGCGTGACATCCACGTGCACGTGCCGGAAGGCGCGACGCCGAAGGATGGACCTTCGGCCGGCGTGGCTATGGCGACCGCCATCGTCTCGACGATGACCGGGATCCCGGTCCGCCGCGATATCGCCATGACCGGCGAGATCACGCTGCGCGGCCGCGTGCTGCCAATCGGTGGGCTCAAGGAGAAACTGCTCGCGGCGTTGCGCGGCGGGCTGAAGAGGGTCCTCATTCCGGAAGACAATGCCAAGGACTTGGCGGAGATTCCCGACGGCGTGAAGAACGGACTCGAAATCATTCCGGTCGCGCGCATGGATGAGGTCTTGAGAAACGCCTTGGTGCGTCAGCCGGTGCCGATCGTCTGGGAAGAGGAGCGAAGGCCAATTACTCCGTTGCCTCCCGACGAGGAGGCTCCAGGGTTCGTCGCGCATTAGGAAATAGCGTTTATCCTGCTGGTAATGCTGAACCCGGGTCGCAGCCCGGGTTCGGCATTTTTGTGTTGCATGCCGGAAACGCCCGGCGTTTAGCTTGCCGAGCCTGGCGGGCGGTTAGCTCAGTTGGTAGAGCATCTCGTTTACACCGAGAGGGTCGGCGGTTCGAGTCCGTCACCGCCCACCATGGGCAGCGCTGCAACTACGCCAGCCGAGCCGGATCGCTTCGTTTCAAGCTTCCTTGATCCGGCTGCGATTGCGTGGTTTTCCGAAAACGCTATTCTGGGTTTCGGAAGCATCCGGCGGGGTGAGTTGTATGGGCCAAGTTCATGACTGCGCAGGCCGAAAGAACCGCTGGAGCGCAGCGGCCGCCTGTTTCGGGTTGGGAATTCTCCTCATTTTCGGCTTCGCGCCGCATCCTGCGCACGCGCAGGAGATGACCTTTCGGCTGATCTCGGTCGGGGATCGCGCCCGGTGCGGCAGCACCTGTCCGGTGGTGATCTCGGCCGAAGGCGAGATCACCAACGCCACTCCCAATGCCTTCCTGTCGTTCGTCGAAAGCAACGTCGGAACCAATAATCTTCATGCGATCGTGTTTCTGGACTCGCCGGGAGGCAAAGTGCTCGCCTCGATGGAGTTCGGCAAGATTTTGCGCGAGCTCGGGGCGGCGGCGATCGTCGGGCGCGTCGATCCCGCGGCGGCCAATCGGCGGCTGAGCGAGTTCGTCGCGGCGCGCTGTCTTTCGGCGTGCGTCTACGCGCTCATGGGCGCCAAGAAGCGAGTGATCCCGCCGCAAAGCCTGGTCGGCATCCATCGTATGTTTACCTACGTCGACGCGGCCGATCCGGATAGTTCCACGGTCGTGCGCTACCGTCGCTACGACAACGGCGAGATGGCCGCCGTTCTGGAACGTTACACGTGGGCGATGGGCGTAAGCCCGGAACTGATCGCGATGGCCGAGCGCATTTCATCGGACCGCATCCACATCATGTCGCGCGCCGAGATCGCCCGTTTCCATTTGGCCTCGTCGAAGTTCTAGGCTTCTTGCTTGACTTGCAAAGCCCCCTACCTTATCGGGCGGATCTCCGCGATCGGCGCGGGGGAGTAGCTCAGCTGGTTAGAGCGCCGGCCTGTCACGCCGGAGGCCGCGGGTTCGAGTCCCGTCTCTCCCGCCATCTTTTCAATGACTTAATTCGGCAGCATTGCTGACCGGAGTCCCAACTTTTCCTAAGGCACTTGGGACTCACGATCGCTTTTCGTTCCGCAGCTTGGTCCGGCCAGCCCGACGTGCAGCGTCCGCAGCACGCACCTTCGAGATCTCCACGGGTACATAGGTTCGGTGCAGATTGTTCGATGCCGAAAGGGTGTTCGCCATTTTGGCGGAAAGCGTTTCCGCATCGGCGCCGCCCGCAATTGCCTCAAGCGCGCCGGACCGTCGAAAGTCCGCTAGAGTGCGGCGTTCTTGGATGCCGAAGACCGCGACGCGTACGACGCGAAAATCATCGCCCAGAGTGTCCTTGGAGTAGGAGATGCAGGATCTGTTCCTAAAGATCGGTGCATCGCCGTGCAGCTCAAAGCCTAGCAGCGCCATATAGGCGTCGAGGATCGCCGTGGCGCGCAGACCAAGCGTGGCCAGTGCCGCACGGCCTGTCTTAGCTCGTTCGACTCTAAAACTCATTGTGCGGCCGTTTCTCGCCGACTGAGCGCCGGTTAGGCCGCGGACATCGACGGGAGCCAGCTGTGTGTCCCAGGCTATTGCGATAAGGGCCGCAAGTCCGTGATATCCGCTACGCCAGGCAGCTTTCGCGAGCCGGACAGCTTCGCCCTCGCGCCAGGCCGCCTGACGCGGAGGCGGTGCACTATTACGAATTCCGAGAGAAGGATCGGCATCCTTGCTGCAATAGCCCATCGCGGCCATGACCTTCCACAGCGCACGCCAGATCTTCAATACGCGGTGGGCCTCCCGGAGCGAGACGGAAGTTTCGACTTCCGAGCGGATCGCGCTCATGTCCTCGATGGATATGGTCGAGGGGGCGATATCGCCCAATACAGGTTCGAGACGGCGCCACGCGCGTTCCCGGTATGGTCTGAAATCCTCCGATCATCGGGAAGACGATGTTCCAGACCATCGAGAGAAAGATCACAACGACCGCGCCAATTCGAAGGCGTTGTGGGCGACAAAGAAGGCGACAACGACAGGAAAGAACGCCAGCACGGGAACCGATTGAAGAATGTCCGCGATTGGCAGGAAGATGCGTTGGATACGCGGCGTACTCGCTATGAAGAGAGCGAGGGGAACTGCGACGGCCAGCGACAAGATGAAGGCCAGAGCCATTCGATAGAAGGTGTTAAGCGTCCCCAGAGCAATGTCGGCAAATGAGATCCGGTTTATGTCGAAGGCGTTGCGTGGGTACGCGAAATGCGCGAGCAGCGCCGCTAGGCCGACCGCTAGGCCGATCGCGACCGCAATGGAAGCTAGGTGATGCGAAAGCGATACCTCATAAAGCGGTTTACGGAGGATATGAGGATAGCGTCTAACTTTCATCGCGCTTGGCCCTCTGATGATCCGCCGGAGCTGCGTCGGTTTGTGCCTCTAGACCGAGGAACTATCATCCCAGAATTCGGGGTTGACAGAAACGGTGGGCCCGATCAATAGCCTCTCGCTGATAGGAATTCGTTTCTGGCCTCGCTTCACAACCTCGCTAAAGAGACATGGGCACTAGCAACTCAATGAAAGAGAAATTCTCGCAATTGCATATCCCCGCGCGGTGAGACGCGCGTTCGCGAAAGCCAGCGAGGTCCATGACAAACTCCCAAGCGGATTCTTGTCAGCGGTAGTTCGCAAGACGCTCGCCCTGTCACTCGAATCAGAGAAGATTGATGGCGAACGCCGCTATCGGATTGAGGCGGCCGACTGAATGTGCTCAAAGTCGCGATCCGTTCACGCATCCGACTCGATGGGAAGCAGAGGAATCAAACGAACCTCCCGGAGATAGTTTACAAAAGCCCCGTGATTTGCCGAGAGGGTCCTGGCGATCTCATCAAAATCATCGATCGTGTAGCCGATTTTTTCGCCCTCATCCCCCAAGGAATCGTTGCGCCATGCTTTGACGCGGGAAGGGGGCTGGAGGATCCAATCAGGCTGAATCCAATTTGAATAGCGAACGGACTTCCACGTGGAATGCGCAATGTCGTTTCGCAGTTGCGTCAGGCCATGAGGAATTTTCAGGTACTCGCAGATGCGATCATATTGATCAAGCGGCACCATCCGATGACGAAGCAGATCAAGAAGCGCCTTCCGTTTGCCTTCAAAGTCAAGGCCCCGGGTTAAGAACATCACTGCAGCATAATCTGAACCAGCGACCGTAGCGCCGATTTCCAACATAAGCCGCTCATAATGCGCGAACCAGTAAATGATAGTTCCGAAGAGCAACAAATGACGCTCGGTCAGGCAATCTTCCAACATTTTTCTGTTCTGATGACGGTTCAGATCTATCTCTGGCAATTCCTCACCTTTCTAGGCCCTGTCGGAATTTTCAAGGGGATATGTGCATCGGTTCCGGCCATCCTGACCGGAGCAAGGAAGAAGGGCCCGATCCATACGCTAGAAAGAGAAAAGACCCGACAGACAACATGACGATGCCCCTCATTGGCCAAGTTGCGAAATTCTTGTGTCTACGCTTTGCGCTATATCAATTCACAGCAATACGCTCGTTGCGCCGATCGCTAGGCAGCACAACTTCAGCATGCTTCAGCGCATGCGTAGCCGCCGCGACGGTGATCGCCGGCATACGTGCCTTCTTTTTTGCCTTTTCACCGCCTCGGCATGCCGGCGCGACTCGCCCACGTCCTCGGCAAGCCTCGCTAATGAGCGCAACAAAGCGCATCTTGCGCGTCATCGAGCTCGACGCGGCTGCCGCCGAATTCGAAATAAATCGCATCCTTGCGAAGGGAGTGTCCTTGTCGTGGCCTGATCGTGGGCGCCGATGTTCAAACGAATCGCTAAGCATAAGGGCGACGAATTTATGAGTGAGCGTCATGTGCCATGAGAAGCCAGCGCCAGCCGTTCTTCGAGTTTGCCGACTCTGCATCGCGAGTGCGTGCTTGCGGTGTAGGAAGGGCGTATGGCGAATTCGAATTGCGGGGCTTTGAGCTACATCAAAGCGGCCTACCCAACCTCGTGCGCGTAATTTTTGCAATATATTAAAGGGAATGAGAATGAATAGGTTTCTCATTGCTTTGGTTTGCGTGAATGCAGCTTTGGCGGCAAGCTCGGCCAGTGCCAAGGACGATAGCGTCGCTGTCGGTCGCCAGCTTGCGCTGGAAGTTTGTTCGGTCTGTCATGTTGTTGCGCCAGACCAGGCTTTTGCACCACGGCTCGATCAGCGCACTCCCAGCTTCGAGGAAATTGCCAATAGGCCGGACGTGTCTGCGGAATCTATAAGCCATTTTATAGAGACGACCCACTGGGACGAAAGTACGATTCCCATGACAATGCCGGATCCCATGCTCACGAGCGACCAAGTATCTCAGGTCGTCAGCTACATCTTGAGCCTGCGCAAGCATCCTTGATTTTGACAGAACTAAAGGGGTGCGAATTTCGCTGTGGTACCCCGATCCCTCCAATCATCGTCGGACATCCAAATGTTGCGTTATCATCCACCTCCCGCAAGGAGCCTGAAATCCGCTGGATCCGCCTTAATGTGGAAGAGGAAACCTATTAAGGAGGCTGCCTGGATCGACGAAAAAGGACCGCGAGACTGCGGCGCGTGATCTGCATGTGTCATCTGCTTTGAGGCAAGTCATGGCAATCGTCGCGCGAGAGAGACTGAAGCTTCGGGACGCGGACGAGGCTGCCGCAATCCTTGGTGCTTATTGCGAACCCATTCCATCGCCCGCCGAAGCCGAAAGGTTCGGCGCATTCTTCGATCGTTTCGCGGACGCCAAGGTCATCCTGCTTGGTGAAGCAACTCATGGAACATCGGAGTTCTACCGAGCGCGCGCGGCAATTACCCGACGGCTTATCGAGAAGCATGGCTTTACCGTAGTCGCGGTCGAGGCAGATTGGCCTGACGCGGCGCGCGTCGATCGCCACGTGCGCTGGAAGGCGCATGAGCCCTCACCGGACGAAGCCTTCGTGCGGTTTCCGGCCTGGATGTGGCGCAACCAAGACGTACACGACTTTGTCGAATGGCTGCGGGCGCATAACGAAAACTTGCCCGCGGATGCCCGCGCTGAGTTCCGCGGTCTCGACATCTATAGCCTCGGCACTTCGATCGCGGCCGTTCTTGCCTATCTTGATCGCGTCGATCCAGAAGAGGCGAAGCTGGCGCGCGGACGCTATGGCTGTCTCACGCCTTGGCAAGACGATCCCGCCGGCTATGGCCTAAGTGCAATCGCGCTTGGAAAATCGCCCTGCGAGGACGCGGTGGTCGCGGAACTCACCGCTCTGCTTGACAGGCGCGTCGGCTATCTCAGACACGACGGCGATTCCTTCTTCGACGCTGCGCAGAACGCACGCGTCGTGCGTGCCGCCGAACACTATTATCGACTGATGTATCGCAGTTCGCGTGAGTCCTGGAACCTGCGTGACCGGCACATGTTCGACACGCTCCGCCGCCTCCTCGAGCAGCGCGGCCGCGGCGCCAGGGCAATCGTCTGGGCGCATAATTCGCATATCGGCAACGCGGCTGCGACCGCAATGGGCTGGCAAGGCGAGTTCAACATCGGTGAATCCTGTCGCGCTGCCTTCGGCGATCAGGCCGTGCTGATTGGCTTCGGCACGGACCGTGGCACTGTCGCTGCCGCCGCCGATTGGGACGGGCCAATGGAAATCAAGAAGGTATTGTCGTCGCGCCCCGACAGCCACGAGCGCGTTTTTTGCCAGACCGGCATAGCCTCGTCGCTGACCGATTGGCGTAGCAGGCATAAGAGGGAGTTACATGAGCTTTTGTCGCGTCCGCGGCTTGAGCGCGCGATCGGCGTTGTTTACCGCCCTGAGACAGAGCTCATGAGCCATTATTTCGAGGCCATCCTCGCCGATCAGTTCGACGCCTATGTCTGGTTCGAGGAGACAAACGCGGTGAGATCGCTTTCTGCCGGCCGACCCCATGGTGCGCCGGACACTTATCCGTTCGGGCTGTGAGTCACGGGCGCATGCAAATCTGGCCGCTATCACGAAATATCTTCTGCACTTCTCGCCATGCCCGCAACCTGTCCTTACTTTTTTCGCGAAGCAGCGTGCAGCGCGCTCTCATGGTCGGCCTCGATCCCCATGTTGTCGGGTCGGGGGCCCCGCCGGTCGAAAAGGCGGGTTGCTACCGTCTGGGGGAGACAGGCTACCATTGGTACCCG
>JASHUD010000066.1 GCA_030040215.1 Methylovirgula sp. | reverse complement strand
GAATGGAACCTAACTTCGCGCAGCGCGCTGCTCGCCTTCGCCGAGAAGAACCAGATTCCTACGCCCAAGGATAAGCGCGGCGAGGCGCCGTTCTCGGTCGATGCCAACCTGCTGCACACGTCTTCGGAAGGCAAAGTGCTGGAAGACCCGGCGCAAGAAGTGCCGGATTATGTCTATTCGCGCACCGTCAATCCGGAAGATGCGCCGGATAAGCCGACCTTCGTCGAGGTCGAATTCCAATCGGGCGACCCGGTCGCGGTCGACGGAAAGAAGCTCACGCCCGCGGCGCTGCTTGCCCGGCTGAACGAGCTCGGCCGCATAAACGGCATCGGCCGCGTCGATCTTGTCGAGAACCGGTTCGTCGGCATGAAATCGCGCGGCATGTATGAGACGCCGGGCGGCACGATCCTTTATGCCGCGCATCGCGGCATCGAGCAGATCACCCTCGACCGCGGCGCCGCGCATCTGAAGGACGAGTTGATGCCGAAATACGCCGAGCTCGTCTACAACGGCTTCTGGTTTTCGCCGGAGCGGGAAATGCTGCAGGCGGCAATCGACAAAAGCCAGGAGTTCGTGACGGGCCGCGTCCGGCTGAAGCTCTATAAAGGCTCGGCCTCGGTCATCGGCCGTTCCAGCCCCTATTCGCTCTATGACCAGGACCTCGTTACCTTCGAGGAAGGCGCGGTTGCCTACGACCACCGCGACGCGGCGGGATTCATTAAACTCAACGCCTTGCGGCTGCGCACGCTCGCCCGGCGCAAGCGCAAACGGGCGAAACCGACGTAGAAAGGGACTGCGCTGGGCGCGATCTTGGCGAGGTTCCCCGAATCAGCTATGCCTTAGCCGCATAGCTTGAGGATCTGCTCCGGCCACTCCGCCGCCACTGCCGCGCCGCTTTTTGTCCCCTGTGCCGTCACGGCTTGCGAATTGGCTTGGTATAATTCGGATTTGCACCTGAAATCCGCTTGCAGCATTTCGGATATTGGCGATTTTGGGTTACTAGACCGCCGCAGATTCGATTGGAGAGAGAGCGATGACGAGTGCACCGAAGAAAGCCGCCACCAAGAAAAAGTCGGCCGCGGCCCCGAGCGCCTTCAACAAGCCGTTGCATCCGTCGAAGGAGCTCGGCGCGGTCGTTGGTTCCGACCCTTTGCCACGCACCGAGGTCGTGAGCAAGATTTGGGCTTACATCAAGAGACACAAGCTCCAGAACCCCGCGAACAAGCGTGAGATCCTCGCCGACGACAAGCTGCACGCCGTCTTCGGCAAGGGCAAAGTCACGATGTTCGAAATGAACAAGCTGCTTGCCAAACATCTGAAATAGCGCTTCAGCCTGTCCCGCATACTTTCCTAGCTCGGCGCGTCAAAGCCGCGACAGCGGCCCGGAACGCGGAGCGACGGCGTAGTTGATCTGCACGAGCAGAATAAAGCCGAGGCTCCAATAGGTGTTGACGAGGCATAGCAAGGCGCCGAGCGCGTAAAGCGTTTGCGCGACGACGATGCGCCGTTCGATCGCCGCGGCGAAATCGGCCGACAACTCCTTTTTCACCAGTTGCGCGTACACGGCATAGCGCCAGCCGGCGAAAAGGATCGCGCCGAGAATGAGAATATTTGCCCAATAGACCAGCAACGCCAGCCGGTAGGAAATGAAAGCCGCCATCAGCGACGTCGAAAAGGGCATCAGCGAAATAGAGAATAAAAAGATAAGATGAATACCGGTGATATGGCGGTCGCCTTGGGAGAAATGATTGAGCTGCGTCTGTTGTCCCACCCAGAAGATGCCGAGCGTCAAAAAACTCATCAGATAGACGATGACGCGCGGCGCGAGCGCGACGATTGCATGCCAGAGATCGGCCTCGCTATGGATCGCCGTCTCGGCGGGCGTGCGTAGGTCGAGCACCAGCAGCGTCATGGCGACCGCGAAGACGCCGTCGCTCAACGCCGCGAGGCGTTCGACGCTTTGCCCGGCGATGTGGTTGTAGTTGGCGCGCAAGAACTGGATTCTCCTTCGCTGTCCCTCTCCCCATGAGAGCGGCGAATGGGGAAAGGGTTGGGGTACTTCTCCCCGCAAGCGGGGAGAAGGATTTCACGTCCACTTCCGCAACTGCGCGATCAGCCCCGCCGTCGAGGAATCGAGCTTGTCGAGCGGCGCGTTCTTGCCAGCGACGAGCGGCGCCAGCCCCGACGCGAGTTCCTTGCCGAGTTCCACGCCCCATTGATCGAAGGGATCGATGTTCCAGATGACCGATTGCACGAAGACCTTGTGTTCGTAGAGCGCGATGAGTTCGCCGAGCACGCACGGGCTCAATTGCCGCAAGAGAAACGTGCCGGACGGCCGGTTGCCGGCAAAAGTTTTATGCGGCGCCAGTGCCGCGGTCTCTGCTTCGCTCGCGCCTAGCGCGCGCATCCGCGTCTCAACCTCGGTTTGCGTACGCCCGCGCATCAACGCCTCGCTCTGCGCCAAACAATTGGCGAGGAGCAGACGATGCTGATCGGGATCGGCCGCCGTCGGCGCCGCGGCGACCAGGAAATCGACCGGTACGATCTCCGTACCCTGATGAAAAAGCTGGAAAAAGGCGTGCTGCGCATTCGTGCCCGGCTCACCGAAGAGGATCGCGCCGGTGGCCGATTCGATCGGTGTCCCGGCAAGATCGACCGACTTGCCGTTCGATTCCATTTCGAGTTGCTGAAGATAGGCGGGGAAACGGCGTAGCCGCCGATCGTAGGGGATTATCGCCTGCACGGCATAATCCCAGAAATTGCGGTACCAGATCTCGATCAGCGCCATCAGCACCGGAACGTTGCGCGCCAACGGCGCTTCCACGAAATGCCGGTCGATCGTCTCTCCGCCGCGCAGAAACTCTTCGAAGTGCGCCGCGCCGATACCGACCGCCAGCGAGAGCCCGATCGAGGACCAAACGGAATAACGTCCTCCCACCCAATCCCAAAACCGAAAGCGGCGGTCCTCGGCAATGCCGAACGCGGCGACTTCCTTCTGCGCCGTCGAGACCGCGCAGAACTGCGCGGCGACGGCGGCTTCGCCGAGCTTTGCGACGACGGCTTTGCGCGCCGCCGCGGCATTCGTCATCGTCTCGAGCGTGGTGAACGTCTTCGAGCAAACGACGAATAGCGTGCGCTCGAGCGCCAGGTCCTTCAGCGTGTCGGCGAGATCGGCGCCATCGACGTTGGCGACAAAATGCAACTTGAGATGCGGCGCGATGAACGGCGAAAGCGCTTCGGCCGCCATCGCCGGGCCGAGATCTGAGCCGCCGATCCCGATGTTGACGACGTCGGTGAACGTCTGGCCGGTCGCGCCGCGCGTGCGGCCGTTGCGCACGTCCTCCGCAAAGGCGAGCATTTTGCGCCGCTCGGCGAGCACTTCAGGCATGACGTCGACGCCCGCCGCGCGCATCGGCGCGCCGCGCATGTTGCGCAGCGCCATATGCAGCGCCGGCCGGTGTTCGGTCGGATTGACGATGTCGCCGGCAAAAAGCGCGGCGCGGCGCTCTTCGAGTTTGGCGGCGCGGGCGAGATCGAGAAGCAACGCGAGCGTGGTGCGGTCGACTCTGTGCTTCGAGAAGTCGAACAGGATGTCGTCGAGCGCGACGTGAAAATCGGCGAAGCGTCGCGGATCCTTGGCGAAAAGACCGGCGATCGTCGCCTCGCCCATGTCGGTGCGATGCGCCTCAAGCGCATAAAGCGGCTCGGAAAGGTCGGAACGATCCATGGGCGATTCGCGGGCTGACTTCGTATCTAGCATATCGGCGGGAATTTGCCGGTGCTATGCCTGCGGGCTTCTTACCCGCTCCATCCGAAATCCAAGCCCGACGAAGCGCGCCGGCAGGCGGCGCAGCCAGGGAATGTAATTGAACAGGCGTATAATCCACGGCGCCCGGACCTTGCCGCGTTCGCGCAGCACATTCGATACGATCTTGTTCTGCACGAGGACCTGGACGGCCTGGGTGAGCTTGACCGCGGGTTCGCGCCGCTTCTGGACGGCCGCCAGCAATGCCTCCGGGACCTCTCCCTTGCGAAGAGCGGCCCACAGTATATTGGCGGCGGCAATCGCATCCTGGATCGCGACATTGACGCCGACGCCGCCGATCGGCGACATGGCGTGCGCCGAATCCCCGATGCAGAGAAGCCCGGGCTTGTGCCAGAGCGGCAGCCGGTCCACGCTCACGACCAACAGCCGCACGTCGTCCCAGGTCTTGATCTCCGCGACTCGATCGGCAAGGAAAGGCGCGAGTTCGGCGATACGGCCGCGCAAGACCGAGACGTCTTGCGCTCGCAGTTCTCCGAAACCGCCTTTGGCGATGAGATAAGCGCATTGCCAATAGTCGCCGCGCTGAAGCAGAACGAGAATCTGACCGTTGTCCACGCGGCCGAAGGTTTCGCTGGAATCGGCGGCGTCGCGCGGCACCCGGAACCAAAGCACATCCATCGGCGCGCCGATATCCTTTGGGATGAGGCCTGCCTTGGCGCGCACGATCGAATGGCGTCCGTCAGCCCCGATCGTAAGCTCCGACCGGATCGTAAGCGGCCCGTCCGGTGTCTTGACGGCGACGCCGCGCACGACGCCATCTTCTTCGATCAACCCGGTGGCCTCGGCGTTCATCATCAACCGGAAGCTTCGATAAAGCTTCGCCTTGCCGGCTAGGAAATTGAGGAAATTCCACTGCGGCATCAAGGCGATGAACTTGGCCCTCCCGGGCAGATGCGAAAAATCGCCGAGGACGATCGTCTCGTCGCCGATCTTGCCGGAGAGCTGCCGCGCCTCTTGGTGCGGCAGCGTCAGAAATTCGTCCAGGAGCCCGAGATCGTCCATCGCCTGCAGGGTCGAGGGATGGATCGTGTCGCCGCGGAAATCGCGCAGGAAATCAGCGTGTTTCTCAAGAACGACGGTCTCGATCCCGGCGCGGGCGAGAAGGAAGCCGAGCATCATGCCGGCCGGGCCGCCGCCGACGATGCAGCAGGTCGTTTCCATCGAAGTCATCCCGCTAATCTAGGGCGGCACGCGAGCTATCGATAGGGCGGATCAAGGTATAGCGATGACCGGCGTTCCGACGCTCACCCGCTGGTAGAGATCGACCACGTCTTCATTGTACATGCGGATGCAGCCATAGGAAGCGGCCGTACCGACGCTCCTGCGCATCCGCTTTGTG
>JASHUD010000065.1 GCA_030040215.1 Methylovirgula sp. | reverse complement strand
GATTGGCATTCGTGGCGTCGATCGCCTGTCTATGTATTGCCGGTGAGGCGAACGCCGAATCGATCCAAAAGCAGTGCAGCGCCAAATACCAGGCGGCCAAAGCGGCGAATTCGCTCAACGGCCAGACGTGGAACCAGTTCTACAAACAATGCGCCGCCGAGCTGAAAGGCGCGCCGGCGAGCAACGCCCCTGCCGCTGCGCCGGCCGCAGCGCCCGCATCGACCGAAGCCGCAACGCCGGAAAAGTCCCGGAAGAGGAAAGCGGAGTCCTCGGCACCCGCGGCTGCGCCGACGCCGAGCGGGCCGGTCGTCTTCCCAACCGCGGTCTCGTCCAAATATTCCAGCGAAACGCCCGCCAAACAACGCTTTCACACCTGCCTCGACCAATACCACGCCAACAAAGCCAACAATTCCAACGGCGGCTTGAAGTGGATCGAAAAAGGCGGCGGCTATTACAGCGAATGCAACAAGAAGCTGAAGGGCGGCTAGCCTCTCGCGAAGATCTCCTCTCCCCGCTTGCGGGGAGAGGGTCAGGGTGAAGGGCCGGGGCGTTGGCCATGTCGTAGCTAATCCCCACGCCCCTCACCCCAACCCTCTCCCCATTCGCTGCGCTCATGGGGCGAGGGAAAGCTTCCATCCTTTTGAGGAGCCAACGGGTCCGGCCGACGCATTCGCCTGCGGCTCACGGGATAAGCACGATCGAGCCTGTGGTCTGCCGCGCTTCGAGCGCGCGGTGCACCGCTATGACATCCTTCAGCGGGCGCGTCGTGAGCGCGATCTTCACGGTTCCGTTCTTGACCACGCGGATGAGATCGCGCGCCATTTTCTGCAAGTCTTCGGGATCGGCCGTATAGGTGTTCAGCGTCGGCCGCGTCGCGTAGAGAGATCCCTTCTGGGTGAGCAGCCGGAGATCGAAGGCCTCGACCGGCCCCGAAGCCGAACCGAAGCTCACGAACATGCCGAGCGGACGAATGCAGTCGAGGGAGGCCGGAAAGGTCGCCTTCCCTACCCCGTCATAGACGACGTCGCAGAGCTTGCCTTTGGTGATCGCCTTCAGGCGCGCGACGAAATCTTCTTCGCGATAGAGAATGACATCTCCGGCGCCGGCCTGCTTGGCAAGCTTGGCTTTCTCGGCCGAACCGACGGTGCCGATCACGCGCGCTCCCAGCGCGTTCGCCCATTGGCAAAGGATGAGCCCCATACCGCCGGCCGCGGCATGCACGAAAACTCGATCGCCCTTCCTTACTTTGTATGTCTGGCGCAGCAGGTATTGGGCGGTAAGGCCCTTGAGAAGCATCGCCGCGCCGGTCTCGTAGGAAATCGATTTCGGCAATGCGATGAGCCGTTCGGCGGGAACCACCCGTGCCTCGGCATAGCAGCCGAGATTCGCCAAATAAGCGACCCGATCGCCGACCTTGAAACGTTTTACGCCTTTGCCCAATTCGACGATCTCGCCGGCCGCTTCGTTGCCGGGCACAAACGGCGTCTGCGGCGCAGCGTAATGCCCGGTGCGGAAATAGACGTCGATATAGTTCACCCCGATCGCATGATTGCGGACGAGAACCTCGCCTGCCTTGGGGGCGAGCAGTTCGATCGCTTCGATCCGCATGACCTCAGGCGATCCGACTTCGTGCACGCGAACAGCTCGGATCATGCAACCTCCTCCCATCTTGCGCTTCCGATCTTTCCGGCGGCGGGCGAGAAAACGAGTTCGCGGCGTGCGAATTCGATTGGGCGGCACGCGCGCTTTCAATCCCGCGCCGAGACGACCCACCTTCGCCCGAGGCATATTCATGTATCATTCACGACATTTCGCCGCGCGCAACTTCTCGTTCACTGCGCCGCGCAACCGGTCGTTCACCGAGCAATACATCCGAAACGCTCCTTCGCAACGTCTCGTTCACGGATGCCGCCGCTCGCAACCGATGATTCACCGAGATCCGTGCGCAAAACGCGTGAGGCCGGGTTCGATAAAAGTTTAGCTTTTGGCTTCCGAACTCAACAAACGCCCTTCGGCACATTCGTCCCCGTTGTGGCGCGGGGAAAGGTCCCGTGCACGGACACGGGAAGCTTTCGATGCGCCAGAGGACATTTCATCGCACGATACTCGTCTCCTTGGCGATCGCCGCCGCGTTCACCATCAGCGCCGTGGCCGGCGAGACGGAAGAGCCGCTGGCAACCTATGCCATGCTCGGCGGCCAAACCTCCGTGCCTTATGGTTGGCTCGATTTCTGCACTCGCGAACCGCAGGAATGCAATCAACCGGTTCTTCCGGCCATCGATGTGAACCTTACTTCTGAGACCTGGCAAATTCTCAACGAGGTCAACCGGCGCGTGAACCGTGCGATCACGCCGGTCTCGAACCTCAAGCATTGGGGCACGATACTCGATCACTGGGATTATCCGAAGGACGGCAAGGGCGATTGCAAGATCTACGCGCTCGAGAAGCGCCGGGAATTGATTGCCGCCGGGTTGCCGCGCCAAGCGCTGCTGATGACGATCGTCCGCGATCTCGACGGGGAAGGCCATACGATCTTGACCGTGAAGACCAACCGCGGCGAATTCGCGCTCGACAATCTGTCGGACGACATCCGGCCTTGGGAAGCGACCGGCTATCGCTTCCTGAAACGCCAGTCGCAGGAGAACCCCAACGCCTGGGTTGCGATCATCTCGAAACCCGTCGTCTCGAGCCTGCAGTAGATTCGCATCATCGGCGGTTCACGGATCGTTGGCGGCCGTTCCGGCGCCTTCGAGAACCAACATCGCGGAGATTTCCGCTTCGCAGACGAGCTCGCCGTCGACAAGGGCGCGCCCGCTGTAGCGCCATACGGTGCGGCGGCGATTGAGCTTCCGCATGTGGAACTCGACGCGGTCGCCGGGCACTACCGGCTTGCGGAACTTCGCCTTATCGATGGTCATGAAATAGACGACGGCCGCTTTGCCGACCGCGTTGACGCAAAGCGCGCCCGCGGTCTGCGCCATGCCCTCGATGAGCAATACGCCCGGCATCACCGGCCGTTCCGGAAAATGTCCTTGGAATTGCGGCTCATTCACGCTGACGTTCTTGATGCCGATGCACGAATCGTCGCCGCTCGCCTCGATGATCCGATCGACCATCAGAAACGGATAACGATGCGGCAGCGACTTCAGGAGCCGCTGAATGTCGAACGTCTCGAGCGTCTCAGCGGCATGCTCGTCCATCAGCGCACCTTATCGCGGCGTTTGCGCGTTCCCGCCAATTTGTCGAGCATCGCTTGGCCGCGCAACCAGGCGCGGAAGCTGCGTGCCGGGGTTCCGCCGAGCCGCGCTTTCTCCGGCACGTCGCGGAAGACCCCCGCTTGCGCGGCGATCTCGGCGCTGGCGCCGACATCGAGACGGCCGGCAAATCCTGCTTGTCCGCCAACTCTGACGAAATCGCCGAGTTGCGTAGACCCGTAAACGCCGGCTTGCGCCGCGATGAGGCAATGCCGGCCGATGCGCACGTTATCGGCGATCTGCACCAGATTGTCGACCTTCGTGCCCTCGCCGATCACGGTGTCGCGCAGCGCGCCGCGATCGATGGTCACGTTTGCCCCGATCTCGACGTCGTCCTGAATGATGACGCGGCCGATCTGCGGCACTTTCATGTGGCTTGCGGATCCGACGACATACCCAAAACCATCCTGGCCGATCGCCGCGCCGGCGTGAATGGTGACGCGATTGCCGATCAACGCATTCGCGATATGTGCGCCCGGCCCGACCGAGCAACTCCGGCCGATCTTGACATCGGGTCCGATGA
>JASHUD010000064.1 GCA_030040215.1 Methylovirgula sp. | reverse complement strand
TTGGGCGGACTGCTTGGCACGATCGCGGTCGCGGTCAAGCACGAGATCGTGCTCGCCATTGTCGGCGGATTGTTCGTCGTCGAGGCGCTCTCGGTGATCGTTCAGGTCGGCTCTTATAAATTGACCGGCAAGCGGGTTTTCAGAATGGCCCCGATCCATCATCATTTCGAGCAGCTCGGCTGGTCGGAAGCGCAGGTCGTGGTGCGGTTCTGGATTATCGCTTTCGTTCTTGCCCTCATCGGTCTCTCGACGCTGAAGCTGCGATGATGACGCCGATCACTTCCTTTGCCGGCAAGAAGGTCGCCGTGTTCGGACTCGGGGCCTCGGGACGCATTAGCGCCGCGGCGCTGCTCGAAGGCGGCGCCGACGTGGCGGTCTGGGACGATCAGCAAAACGGGCGCGACAAGGCGGCCGCGATGGGACTTAGGCTCAAAGATCTGCAAATCGAAGATCTCGCCGGCTTCGATTCTCTCGTTCTCGCGCCCGGCGTGCCGCTCACCCATCCGGCTCCACATTGGATCGTCGTCAAAGCGCGCCAGGCGGGAGTCGAAATTATCGGCGACATCGAGCTCTTCTGCCGCGAACGCGCCAAGATCGCCCCGCAATCGTTGTTCGTCGCGATCACCGGCACGAACGGCAAATCGACGACCACGGCGCTTGTCGCGCATCTCTACCGTTCGTTCGGTTACGAGGCCGAGGTCGGGGGCAATATCGGCACGCCTATCCTAGCCCTTTCCCCGCCGGGTCCGGGCCGCGTCCACGTCGTCGAATGTTCCTCGTTTCAGATCGATCTCGCGCCCTCGCTCAACGCTTCCTACGGCGTGCTCCTCAACGTTACGCCCGATCATCTCGACCGCCACGGCAATATGCAGAACTACGCGGCGATCAAAGAGCGGCTGGTAGCGCAAGCCGAGCATGCCGTGGTCTGCATCGACGATGCGATCTCGGCGGCGATTGCCGAGCGATTGCGGAAAGCCGGCGGGCCGATCACCTTCGCCTCGATCACCCAGCCGACAATTCCAGACGGGATCGTGCTGGAGGGAACGCGGCTGGTGCGCCGTACGGCCGGCCGCTCGTCGCCGATCGCCGATCTTGCCGGCATCGCGTCCCTGCGCGGGCGGCACAACGGCCAGAATGCCGCCGCGGCTGTCGCCGCGCTCGGGCCGCGCGGCTTCGACGTGGAAACCGTCCAAAAGGGGTTGGCAAGCTTTCCTGGACTGCCGCATCGGCTGGAAGAGGTCGGCCGGCGCGGCAAGGTGCTCTACATCAACGATTCCAAGGCCACCAACGCGGATGCGGCAGAAAAGGCGCTGCTCAGCCTCACCGATGTCTATTGGATCCTCGGGGGCCGCGCCAAACAGGGTGGGATCGAGCCCCTCAAGCCGCTCTTTTCGAAGGTCGTCAAGGCCTACCTGGTGGGGGAGGCGGCCGAGGCCTTCGCTCGGACCATCGGTGAAGCGATTCCTTATGAATTTTGCGGCACGCTCGACAAAGCGGTCGATGCCGCGACTCGGGATGCGGAAAAAAGCATGACGAAAACCCCCATCGTCCTTCTCTCGCCGGCCTGCGCTTCCTTCGATCAATTCTCGGATTTCGAGAAGCGCGGCGACAAGTTTCGCGAACTGGCGCTCGCCAAGATCGCGGAACGGCCCAGGGCCTGAAGGAGGGGGCAATGCTGTCGCGGCTCGAACGCTCGGCCCTGGCCAATTGGTGGTGGACGATCGACCGCTCGCTGATCGCGGCGTTGAGCGCCCTGACGGTGTTCGGGTTGGTGCTCACCATGGCGGCGAGCCCGCCGGTCGCGGAACGGCTCGGCCTGCCGACCTTCCATTTCGTGCATAAGCAGGTGCTCTTTCTCATTCCGTCGATCGCCGTGTTTCTCGCGGCATCGTTTCTTTCTCCGCGCCACGTGCGGCGCACCGCGCTCGTCGTTTTTTCGGTCTCGCTGGCGTTGATCATCGCGGCGCTTCTCTATGGAGCCGAAATAAAGGGCGCGCGGCGGTGGATCTTCGGCATTCAGCCTTCGGAGTTTCTGAAGCCCAGCTTCGTCATCCTGGTTGCCTGGGCCTTCGCAGAAGGCGCGAAACGCGAGATGCCGGGGAATTTCATCGCATTCCTGCTCCTGCCGGCGGCGATCGTGCCGCTCATCCTGCAACCCGACTTCGGTCAGACGATGCTCGTCTCGCTCGTCTGGGTGGGGCTGTTCTTCATTGCCGGGCTGCGCTGGATCTGGGTTGCGGGTCTCGGCAGCATCGGCCTCAGCGGGATGCTGCTCGCCTTTAAATTGGTGCCGCACGTGCGCGGGCGGATCTTGAAATTCATCGACCCGGGCACCAGCGGCGGGGTGGTCGACACATTCCAGATCGACACCGCGCTCGACAGTTTCTTCGCCGGCGGGTGGTTCGGCAAAGGGCCGGGCGAGGGGACCGTCAAGCGCATTCTTCCCGATGCGCATACCGATTTCATCTTCGCGGTGACCGGCGAAGAATTCGGCATCGTCGCCTGCCTCGCGCTGGTCGCGGTGTTTGCGTTCATTGTCGTGCGCGGCCTGGTGAGCGCGGGGCGCAACGAAGATCCCTTTTGCCGTCTGGCGGCTGCCGGGCTCATCATGCTTTTCGGCATGCAGAGCGCCATCAACATGGCGGTCAATCTTCACTTGATCCCCGCCAAGGGCATGACCTTGCCGTTCATCTCCTATGGCGGCTCGTCGCTGATTTCGTTGGCACTCGGCATGGGGTTCTTCGCCGCCGTGATCCGTAAACGGCCGCGTGCCGAGATCCTCTTTACGCAGTCCGAGACGGAGCCGGCATGATCTTGGCCGGCCCGGTCCTCATCGCGGCGGGCGGCACCGGCGGACATCTATTTCCAGCCGAGGCGCTCAGCGCCGCGCTGCAAGCGCGCGGTATCGGCGTCGAGCTCGCCACCGACGTGCGAGCCAGGGCGTACAGCGGCGCGTTTCCGGCGACCGCCGTTCACCAGATCGCCGCGGCGACGCCGAGCGGCGGCACATTGCTGGCGCGCGGCAAAGCCATCGCGACGTTGCTCGCCGGGACTCTAGCGTCGTTGCGGCTCCTGCGCCGGCTACGGCCCGCCGTCGTCGTCGGATTTGGCGGCTATCCCACGGTTCCGCCGGTTCTCGCCGCCTCCTTGCTTGGCATTCCTACGCTCCTTCACGAGCAGAACGCGGTGATCGGCCGCGCCAACCGCTTTCTTGCCGGCCGCGTCGATGCGGTGGCCACCGGATTTGCGACCCTCAAGGGCATCCGCCCGGGAATTCGCACCATTCACACCGGCAATCCCTTGCGCCCCAGCGTCGTTGCGGCGGCTAGCCGCCCTTATCCGGAGGACAACGCATTCCGGCTGCTGGTCATCGGCGGCTCGCAAGGTGCGAGAATCATGGCCGATATTGTCCCCGCCGCCGTCGCTCTCTTGCCGGAAGCGGCGCGCCCCGATTTGCAAATTACTCAGCAGGCGCGTGGTGAGGATGTGGCGCGCGTTCGCAAGGCGTATGCGGATCTTGGCGTCCCCGCCGAAGTCCTGCCGTTTTTTGCGGATTTGCCAAGCCGCATGGCAGCGGCGCATTTGGTAATCGGCAGGGCAGGCGCATCGAGCGTGGCCGAACTTGCCGCCATCGGGAGACCCGCAATTCTGGTACCGTTTCCGCATGCGCTCGATCAGGACCAGGCCGCGAACGCCGAAGAACTCGGCGCGCTCGGCGTGGCCGACGTCGTGGCGCAGCCGGAGTTTACGCCGCAATGGCTCGCCGCGACGCTCGCCGCGGCGATGGACGATCGCGCCGCGCTGCGCCGCCGCGCCGCTCTGGCGCGCGGCGCCGGCATCGCCAACGCCGCGGAGAGGCTCGCCGATCTGGTCGTCGATCTGGCGCGTCGGAAAGGTGGCTCATGAAACTGCCGCGCGAACTCGGTCCCATTCATTTCGTCGGCATCGGCGGTATCGGCATGTCGGGCATAGCCGAAGTTCTGATGAACCTCGGTTATCGCGTGCAGGGCTCCGACCTCAGCGAGAACGCTAACGTGCTGCGGTTGCGCGCCAAAGGCGCCAAGATTGCCGTCGGCCACGACGCCGCCCATCTCGGCGCCGCCGAAGTCGTCGTCGTTTCGACCGCCATCAAACGCGACAATCCGGAAGTGAAAGCGGCGCGCGAGCGCCGCCTGCCGGTCGTGCGCCGCGCCGAAATGCTCGCCGAACTGATGCGCTTGAAACAATGCGTGGCGATTGCCGGCACACATGGCAAGACCACGACCACCTCCTTGATCGCGTTGCTGCTCGAAGCCGGCAAGTTCGATCCGACGGTGATCAACGGCGGGATCGTCAACGCCTACGGGACGAACGCGCGGCTCGGCACCGGCGATTTCATGGTCGTCGAAGCCGACGAGAGCGACGGCACGTTCCTGAAATTGCCGGCCGACATCGCGGTCGTCACCAACATCGATCCCGAGCATCTCGATCATTTCGAGACGTTCGAGGCGATCAAGGAGGCGTTTCGCGCCTTCGTCGAGAATATTCCCTTCTACGGCTTCGCGGTGATGTGTCTCGATCATCCGACGGTGCAGGAACTGGTCGGCCGGATCGAGGATCGGCGCATCATCACCTACGGCGAGAACCCGCAGGCCGACGCGCGCCTCGTCGATGTCGATCTCGCCGACGGGAAATCGCGGTTTAGCGTGGTGATGCGCGACCGCAAGAGTGGCGCGGAGATCCGCTTCGAGGATATGCGCTTGCCGATGCCCGGCCACCACAATGCGCTCAACGCCACCGCGGCGATTGCCGTCGCACACGAACTTGGCATCGACGCCGCGGCGGTACGCGGCGCGCTGGCGAATTTCGGCGGCGTCAAGCGCCGCTTCACACCGACCGGCGAATGGAACGGCGTGCATATTTTCGACGATTACGCGCACCATCCGGTCGAAATCGCCGCTGTGCTGCGCGCCGCGCGCGCCTCGACGAAAGGGCAAGTGGTCGCCGTCATGCAGCCGCACCGCTATACGCGGCTTTCCTCGCTCTTCAATGAATTTGCGACCTGTTTCAACGACGCCGACACGGTGATCGTCGCCGACGTCTATCCGGCCGGCGAGGCGCCGATCGCGGGCGCCGATCGCGACAGCCTCGTCGCCGCCCTGAAGGCGCATGGACATCGCCAGGCGCTCGCTTTATCGCGCCCGCAAGAGCTGCCGGGCCTGTTGCGCGATCTTGCCAAGCCCGGTGATTACGTCGTTTTTCTCGGCGCCGGCAACATCACCCACTGGGCCTACGCGCTGCCTGGGCAATTGGCGGCGGGCGATAGGAGATGATGAGGTATGAGCGCGACTTCCCCGGACGAGTTCGCGGAGCGAGCGATGATCCGGTGTCCAGAACCGGATCCCGGCTCTTCGCCTCGCTCCGGCCGGGAAAGTGCCCGGCCGCGCTCGCATGACTTTTCCTGACCTTATCCCTGCGCTGCGAGCAGCGATGCCGCAGTTGCGCGGCCGATGTGAGGCCAACGTCCGCATGGCGGACTTGGCCTGGTTTCGCACCGGCGGCGCCGCGCAAGTTCTGTTCAGCCCCGCCGACGAACAGGACCTGGCTTATTTCTTGGGCCGACTCGATCCGGCGCTTCCCGTTCTGCCGGTCGGAGTCGGCTCCAATCTTCTGGTGCGCGATGCAGGCATTCCGGGAATCGTCATCAGGCTAGGGCGAGGATTCTTCGCAATTCGCGTCGATCAAACGCAGATCGACGCCGGCGCCGGCGTACTCGACGTCAAACTGGCGCAAGCCGCGGCGGAAGCGGGCGTTGCCGGACTTGCCTTCTACCGTGGCATTCCCGGCACGGTCGGCGGCGCGCTGCGGATGAACGGGGGGGCCTACGGCGCCGAGACGAAAGACGTGCTCGTCTCCTGTCGCGGCGTCGATCGCGCCGGCAATCTGCGCAGTTTTCCGAATGCCGCAATGGGCTTCGCGTATCGCCGTTGCGCGGTAGCGGCCGATGTGATCTTCACCTCCGCGCGCTTTGCCGGGCGGCGTGGCGATCCCGCCGCGATCCAAGCGGAGATGGAAGAGATCACACAGGCGCGGCAGGAAAGCCAGCCGGTCAGCGCACGCACCGGCGGCTCGACCTTCAAGAACCCCGCAGGCCACAAAGCTTGGGAATTGATCGATCAAGCCGGCTGCCGCGGGCTCATCGTCGGCGACGCGCAGGTCTCCGAATTGCACTGCAATTTCCTCATCAACCGCGGACATGCAAGCGCGGCTGACATCGAAGCGCTCGGCGAAGAAGTCCGCGCTCGCGTCTTCGAGACGAGCGGCATCAAGCTCGAATGGGAGATCGAGCGGGTGGGGCAGGCGCAGCCTACCTAAGACGCAAACCCTCCACACGGAGAAGGCGTGGGCGCCGTTGCTTGACACGTTTCGTGGTTGGGCACAGAAGCCAAGCCATACCCGCGAGAATATAGCATTGGCCGATTTTCTCTCGCCCGCCGAATGGACCGCGGTTCTGCTGTCGCTGCGCATCGCGGTGGTCGCGACGCTCGCCAGCCTGCCGTTCGGCGTGTTCGTCGCCTATGCGCTGGCGCGCTGGCGCTTTCCCGGCAAGACACTGCTTGCCGCGCTGCTCTATCTGCCGCTGGTGCTGCCGCCGGTGGTCACCGGCTACGTGCTGCTGATCGCCTTCGGACGGCGCGGCATTTTCGGCGCGGCGCTCGCCCATCTCGGCATCGTGCTTTCGTTTCACTGGACCGGCGCGGCGCTCGCCTGCGCGGTGATGGGATTTCCGCTGATGGTGCGCGCCATGCGGCTTTC
>JASHUD010000063.1 GCA_030040215.1 Methylovirgula sp. | reverse complement strand
CCGCCGCAGCCCGAATAAGTTTGCCCGCTATAGAGCACGAGATGCGGCGGCACGTATTGGATGCCTTTCTGCGCCGGTAGGACCGCGGACCAAACATCTTCGGTTTCGGCGAGAATGGCGGCGACGAATTGCCCGGTCTGGTCGCTCGGCGTGCCGGCCGCAGTCTGTTGTATCGGCTCGCCCGCGTCGGTCAATTGGCTCGATTGGCCGCCGTTCTCCACCATTTCGGCGCCGCCGATCAGCACGCGCGGATCGATGCCGAGCGCCCAGCCGATTAGGCCGAGCACGACGATCGCGCCGAGGCCGAGATGGCCGGTGCCTCCCAGGCTCGGGATGCCAATCCCGCCAAGCCCTCCTCCGGAATCGTCGCCGCGCCGATCCTCAATATTGTCCGAACGGGGAAGATCTTGCCAATCCATTCAGATCGCATCCATGGCCGAAGTATTGCTTACCGCGGATCTCGTTCCAAGAAAGAGTTGGTCGTCGCAGTTCCTGACGCGTTATCCGGATGTGCGCTCAATTGCCGACCTTCTTTATCATCTTGGCCAATTCGCGCAGATCCTGCCAAGCGAATTTTTTGTGCGAAGGCTGGCGCAGCAAATAGGCGGGATGCAGCATGGCGATCGCCGGGATCTTCGTTCCCGCCATGTCGTACTCGTGCCAGCGGCCGCGGATGCGCATGATCCCCTCGCGTGTGCCAAGCAGAGTCTGCGTGGCGGCGGCGCCGAGGCAGACGAGGATCTTCGGATGAACGAGCTCGATCTGCCGGCGCATGAACGGCAGGCAGGCCGAAGTTTCGATCGGCGTCGGGGTGCGATTGCCGGGCGGCCGCCAAGGCACCACGTTGGCGATATAGACATGACGCCGATCGAGGCCGATCGCCGCCAGCATCTTATCGAGCAATTGCCCGGCGCGTCCGACGAAGGGCCGCCCGAGACGGTCCTCGTCGGCGCCAGGCGCTTCGCCGACGATCATGATCTTGGCCTCGGGATTGCCGTCGGCAAAGACGAGTTGCGTCGCAGTTGCCTTGAGAGCGCAGCCTTCGAAGGCGAGAAGCTCGGCGCGCAGTTCATCGAGCGTCCGCGCCGCCGCCGCTGCGTCGCGTGCCGATTGCGTCGTGGCGTCGGCAGAAAGCGCCGGCAGAGGCTGCGGCCTTCGCGTCGCGGATTCAGGCGAGGCGGCGGTACGCCGCGGCTTCTCCAGATCCTTTTCCGCGAAACGATCATGCGGTTCGGCGTCGACGGCGAGATCGACGCCCATCTCGGCGTACCAGCGCAAGAGCCAAGCGAGCGCCCGCGTCTCGTCTGCGGAAACAGAGTTGGAATTGCCGGCCATGCGCAATCCTAGCAAGATCGCAGCGGCGGGACCATCTCAGCGGGCGGCGTATTTCACCAAAAACATCGCCACCGCTTCCTCGACGTGGTGATGGATCTTTTCTTCGGTAATCGTCTCGAAACCCGGCGCTACCAGCAACATGATGTGCCGGTTGCCTACGACCGCGCCGAGAAAAAGTCTGGCGGCAAGCGTAGGGTCGGGGCAGTTCAACAGGCCCTGACGCGTGGCATTTTCGAGATAGCGCGTCAGGTGGTGCAAGGTCTGCGCCGGGCCTTGCTCGAAGAAAATGCGGCCGAGTTCCGGCACGCGCGGCGACTCCGCGACGACGATCCTGAAAAGGCAGAGCGGATCGCTATCCAAGATCAATCGGAGAAGATTGAAGCCGAGCTGCTTCAGGACTTCGTGCGGCTCGCCCTGCAAGCGGAACTCGCCTTCGGCGCCCCCGTAGACGCTCGCCGAACGCGCCCGTACAATTTCAGCGAACAGCCCTTCCTTGCTGCCGAAGTGACGATAAAGCGTCTCCTTCGACGCTCCGGCGCGCGACGCGACAATTTGCATCGTCGTCTCGGTATAGCCGAGTTCTAGGAAGACGCGCGCGGCGACGGCGGCGATTTCTTCGCGCCGTCTCTCGCCGCGCGGAATGCGCTGCGGTTTCTGAGTCTCTAACGGGGCAAGGTCGGTTGACATCGGACAACGGGAACCTTATACGAACTCTCTGGTTCGGTTAAGTGGCTTTTTCCTAATTTTTGCTCCGGCGGCCAGCCGCGGCAAGCGTGGCGTCGCACGCCTCCTCGTTCCCATCGTCGATCATGCCAGATTCTAAAGCTGAATCAAACACCTCAAGGCACGAATCTGCGGCTTCCAAAAGGGCGCCGGAATCCGCTGCGCGTGGCGCTCAAGCGCAAAACGGCAAGGCGCCGCAGAATGGCGGCCGTCGCCGCGTGGTTTTGCTGCTGGCGATTTTGCTGTTCGCCGGCCTCGCGGTTGCCTCCTACTTCTATTGGCTCGGCAACCGCGGCTATGAGAGCACCGACGATGCCAATATCGACGGCCGCGCCATATCGATCGCTCCACAGGTGTCGGGAAACGTCGTGTCCCTCGACGTGAACGACAATCAGTTCGTGCATAAAGGCGATCCGCTCATCCACATCGACAATCGGCAATATGTGATCGACCGAGAATCCGCGCAGGCGCAGCTCGCCACCGCGCAAGGACAACTTGCCGGCTTCCAATACGCGGCCGCGGTGGCACATAAGAATTTTCCCGCGCAACTCCTGCTCGCGCAGGCGCAGCTCGCTGCTGCGCAGGCCGTGGAAGCCAAAGCGCAAGCCGACGATCAACGCCAAAAGGCATTGCCGCGACAAGCCACGAGCCAGCAGGATATCGACGCCGCCACGGCGGCGCTGCAGCAGGCACAAGCGCAAGTCGATCAGGCGCAGGCGCAAGTGCAACAGGCCGAGCCCGTCCCGCAAAGGATCGGGCAAGTCGAAGCGGAAGTCCGACAGAACAATGGCCAAGTCGCGCAGGCTCGAGCCCGGCTCGACCAAGCGATCCTCAACCTCTCCTACACGATCGTGACCGCGCCGCAAGACGGGTGGATCACCAAACGCAACGTCGAAGTCGGCAATTACGTCACGCCCGGTCAGCAGATTTTTTCGATCGTGTCGCCGCAGATCTGGGTCACCGCGAATTTCAAAGAGAGTCAGCTCAGGTGGATGCGCCCCGGCCAAAGCGTGACGATCTCGGTCGATGCCTATCCGGAATTGAATCTCAAGGGCCATGTCGATTCGATCCAACGCGGCACGGGATCGAAGTTCACGGCCTTTCCTCCGGAGAACGCGACCGGCAATTTCGTGAAGATCGTGCAGCGCGTACCGGTCAAGATCGACATCGACAGCGGACTCGATCCGCGGCGCCCGATGTCGCTCGGACTTTCCGTCGAACCGCGGGTGAAAGTGCAATGAGCGCACCGTGGCGGAAAGTGCCGGGTCCCGCCGATAAGCCGGCCGAGGAAGCGCGCCTGGAGACGCCGGTCACTGGGTCTGCCGAGACTGCGCCGGTCGCCGCTCCAGCGCCCGGTGAAGACCATGGCGCTTGGCGCCCCACCTACAATCCTTGGCTGGTCGCGATCGTAGTCACCCTCGCCGCCTTCATGGAGATTCTCGACACGACGATCGTCAACGTCGCGTTGCCGCACATCGCCGGCAGCCTTTCTTCCTCGAACGACGAAGCAACCTGGGCATTGACGTCCTACCTCATCGCCAACGGCATCGTATTGACGATCTCGGGCTGGCTTAGCGCGGTTCTGGGACGCAAGCGCTATTTTGTGATCTGCCTCGCGATGTTCACCGTCTGCTCCTTCCTGTGCGGAACGTCGCAAAGCCTGCCGGAACTCATCTTCTTCCGCCTGCTGCAGGGCTTTTTCGGCGGCGGTCTGCAGCCCAATCAGCAGTCGATCATCCTCGATTATTTTCCGCCGGCGCGGCGCGGCGCGGCTTTCGGCGTGACGGCGCTTGCAACCATCGTGGCGCCGGTGCTCGGCCCGACGCTCGGCGGTTTCATTACCGACTCGACGTCCTGGCGCTGGATCTTTTTCATCAACGTGCCGGTCGGAATTATCGCGGTCTTCCTCGTCTCCGTTCTTGTCGAGGATCCGCCGTGGGCCAGACGCGAGCGGCGCGGCATCGACGCGATCGGCCTCGGTCTGATCGCGCTCGGACTTGGATGCCTCGAAGTGATGCTCGACCGCGGCGAGGACGCCGACTGGTTCGGGTCGAGCTTTATTTTCATCATGTGCCTGCTGGCCATAGCCGGCATCGTCGGCAGCGCGCTTTGGATGGCGGTTGCGAAAAACCCGATCATCCGGCTCAACGTCTTCAAGGACAAAAATTTTACCAGCGGCTGTCTGATGATCGGCGCGATGGGAGCGATCCTCTATGCCTCGGCGGTGATCATCCCGCAGTTCGCGCAACAGATCATCGGCTATACCGCCACCTGGGCGGGCCTCATCTTGTCGCCCGGCGGCCTCGTCGTCATCGTGTTGATTCCGATCGTCGGACGTCTGATGACGGTGATGCAGACGCGCTACGTCATCGCCATTGGTTTCTTCATCATGGGATGGGCGATGATCTTCTCCAGCAAGCTCGTCATCGACGTTACTTATTTGAGGCTGGTGATGATCCGCGGCGCGCAAACCATCGGCTTGGCGTTTCTTTTCGTGCCGATCAGCACGGTTACCTACGCGACGCTGCCGCGCGAGCTGAACGGCGACGCTACGGCGCTTTTCTCGATGTTCCGTAACGTCGCCGGATCTTTCGGGATCGCAATATCGACGGCGCTCATCGAGCAGCGCGCGCAGACGCACCAAGCCTATCTCTCGCGCTGGGCAACGCCGTTTTCCGAACCGTTCAATCAGTTGATCGGGCGCTATCAGGCGGCGCTGCAGAGCATGGGACATGTAGCCAGCGTGGCGCATACCATGGCGCTCGGCAAAGCCTATCAGATGTTTCGAGCGCAGGTGGAGGTGATGGCCTATTCCGACATCTTCACGTATTGCGCGATCGTCGCCTTCGCTATGGTTCCACTGTGCTTTTTGCTTTCGCCAATCAGGGGCGGACGCGGCGGGGGTGGCCATTAGCCGTTTGCGACCGCGAGTCGCCGATAGGACACGCGGCGGCGCAAAGTGGATGGCCCGCTGAATCGCCGTCCACTTCGCGGAAAATTCGTCTTAAGGTGCGCTGTCGCGTGGGGGCGTGCATGTCGAGCACTTTGCGGATGACCTTCGGCCCGGGGCTCGCAGCGCTCCTCGCCAGCTGCGCCGTCGGCCCGAATTTTTCGCCGCCCATTTCCGGCCTGCCGCAGCAATGGTTCCTCCCCAAGGCGCAAAACTTTGCGCCGGCGCCGTCCGTCGAACAACCGAACCCGGATTGGTGGGCGCTGTTCAAGGACCGCGAGTTGATCGCCCTCGAGCGCCGCGTCGCGCGCGCCAACCTCGATGTGCGGACCGCGACGTTGCGGCTGGCGGAGAGTCGTTTTCAACGTGGCGTCACCGCCTCGACTCTCTTTCCGAATCTCAATTCCAACGGCTCTTACGAACGCGAGAAGGCAAGCGCCAACGGACTGCTCGGCTTGTTCGGCCAGCAGACGCCGGGCACTGAAGCGGGGGGCGCGTTCGGCACCGGCGCGGGCGGTGCCCCCACGAATCTGGCGAGCGTTCTGTCGAGCCCTTTGAGCCTCTGGCAACAGGGGTTCGACGCCTCCTGGGAACTCGACATTTGGGGAAGGGTGCGGCGCGAGGTCGAAGCGGCCGACGCGCAGGTCGATCTTTCCGCCGATCAGCGGCGCGACGTGCTTGTCTCCAGTCTCGC
>JASHUD010000062.1 GCA_030040215.1 Methylovirgula sp. | reverse complement strand
TGCTCCGCAATTGCGAGCTCGATCCGGACGTCTACCAGGGATTTGCCTGGGGCATCGGGCTCGACCGAATCGCGATGTTGAAATACGGGATGCCGGACTTGCGGGCGTTCTTCGAGGCGGATGTGCGCTGGCTCAAGCACTACGGCTTCCGGCCGCTCGACTTCCCTACGCTGCTCGCCGGATTATCGAGTTGAGGGACCGCGCTGGCGATCAGAAATCGCTGGCGATGCCCTTTACTTCCCAGTCGCCGTAGCGCACCGGATCGGGGCCTTTGCGGCCGCCGACTTCGGTCGGGCGCCGGTCCGTCGCCGCGAGACGCCGGCGTTCTTGCGCTTCGGCCAGCGCGCGTTGCGCGGCGGGATTCGGGTTCTGCCGCGTTTCCGTCTCGGTGCGGCGGGTATGCTCCATGAGTTTCATCTCAACTTCTCTTTCACGATGCCCCTTGGCTCGTCATAAGTCCTGCAAAACGGCGGAAGCATGACGAGATTCGTCTCCGCGGAACGGATTTTTATCGATGTCGATGTTAGAATCGAATTCGAATCAAGCGAGCCTGTCTTCGTCGCGTGGCCTCGCCAACACGCCAGCGTGGCGCGGAGCCCTACGATGATGAAGCCGCCGCGCGCCGTCATGAGAGCCGAAGAGTCCGTGATGGTTCCCGGACTCGCGGCGCGAGTCGCCGCCGCCATGATCTTGCGCGACGTTGTCAGCGGCGGCCATACGATCGATGATCTCTTTGCAACGGGTTCGGGCCTGTCGCGGCTTGCCGGACTTGCGACGCGCGACGTCGCGCTCACGCGCTCGATCGTTACCGTGGCGCTGCGCCGGCTCGGTACGATCCGCCACGCCTTGGCGGCGCTTCTTGAGAAAGATCTGCCGCGCGGCCTGGCGCAGATCGAGTTCTGTCTGACGATCGCCGCGGCGCAAATTCTTTTTCTCGATGTGCCCGACCACGCCGCCGTCGATCTCGCCGTCCGCATGATGCGCCTCGACCAGAAGACCGTTCCTTATGCTCCCCTTGTTAATGGAGTGTTACGCAACTTGATCCGCGGCCGCGACCTCTTCCTTGCCGAAGGTACGGCCCTCGAGCAAGACACGCCGGCCTGGCTCGCCGGGCGCTGGCGCAAGACCTATGGAGAGGCAACGGCGGAGGCGATCGCCGCCGCCAACCAGCAAGAGCCGACGCTCGATCTCACGGTCAAATCCGATCCCGCGCTTTGGGCCGAGCGACTGGGCGCCAGCCTTTTGCCGACCGGCTCGTTGCGGCTTTCCAGCCATCGGCCGATCGCCGAATTGCCGGGCTACGCCGACGGCGCCTGGTGGGTGCAGGACGCCGCCGCCGCTCTGCCCGCCAAGCTGCTCGATGTCGTGCCGGGAATGAAGATCGCCGATCTCTGTTCGGCGCCGGGCGGCAAGGCGGCGCAACTCGCGGCGCGCGGCGCGCGGGTTATCGCGATCGACCGCTCCGCCGAGCGTCTCAAGCTGCTCGCCGCCAATTTTCAACGGCTGCGGCTGGAAGCGGAGATCGTCGTCGCCGACGTTCTCGCGCTCAGCGGCGTCACCTTTGACGCAGTGCTGCTCGACGCACCGTGTTCGGGGACGGGTACGATCCGTCGCCATCCCGATATCGCTTGGACGAAGAAGCCGAGCGACATCGGCAAGCTCGTCGCGATCCAGAGCCGCATGCTTAATAAGGCCTTCGAACTCGTCAAACCCGGCGGCAGCATCGTCTATTGCGTTTGCTCGATCGAACCGGAAGAAGGCGATGCGCAGATCGCCTCCTTGCTGCGCCGCAATCCGGACGTAGCGCGTTCGCCGATCCGTCCCGAAGAGGTCGGCGGTCTCGGCGAACTCCTCAATGCGCACGGCGAATTGCGCACGCTGCCGTCGCATCTTCCGGCGGAAGATCGCCGCATGGCCGGCCTCGACGGTTTCTTTGCGGCAAGGCTCGTGCGCAGCCAGTGATATTGCGTTCGGGCGGAATTTGGCCAAAGTTCGGATGATTCGAACTGGCGGCCGGGAGCTGATGATCTGAGTCCTGCCGAGATGGAAGACAAGCTGCAGATTGTCAGGCGCGTGGCGGCGCGCGCCGCTGGCCATTTGCGGCGTTTTGCGACCCTTCCCTCGTTCGCGCTGACGGCAATGCGCACGAGCCCCTCGGAACGGCTGTTAATCGCGCCGCAGGACATACGCACGAGCGACTCGACGATCGCCAACGAGATCTATTCCGGTTATTTCGCCTTGGCCGGGAAAGTAATCAACCTGCACGGACGCTCGCCGTTCGAAGTTGAGTCGCCATCGCTCTCTTGGGCGCGGGCGCTCAACAGCTTCGGCTGGCTGCGGCATCTGCGCGCCGCGGATAGCGCGCTGGCGCGCGCCAACGCACGCGCCCTCGTCGACGATTTTCTCACGCTCGCCGAAAAGCCGGGCAGAACGCCCGCCTGGGAACCGCGCGTCGTTGTGCGCCGGACCCTGTCGTTCCTGTCGCAATCGCCGATTATTCTCGAAAGCGCCGACCGCGAATTCTATCGTCGCTTCATGCGCGCGCTGAGGCGCACCCAACTCTTCCTCGAGCGGCAGATCGCAGCCGGGTGCGTCCGCGGCGAAGAGCGCCTATTCGCCACGATCGGACTGGCCGAACTTGGGCTTTGCATGCAGGCGGATGGCAGTTTTCGACGGCGTAGCACGCGGCTTCTCGCCGACGAACTCGTCCGGCAAATCCTGCCGGACGGCGGCCATGCCAGCCGCAATCCGGACGCGTTGACACGCCTGTTGCTCGATTTGTTGCCGCTACGCCAAACCTATGCGGCGCGCGGCGTCGCTCCGCCGCCGCAATTGCTCAACGCCATCGACCGCATCCTGCCCATGCTGCGCATGCTGCGACACGGCGACGGTACGCTCGCTCTCTTCAACGGCATGGGCGTTACCGAACCCGACATTCTCGCGACCGTGCTCGCCTACGACGATCCGCGCTCCAAGGCCATGGTCAATGCGCCGCATTCCGGTTACCAGCGCGTCGAAGCCGGAGCGAGTCTGCTTATCGTCGATGTCGGCCGGCCGCCGCCGCCTGAGTTCTCGACGCTCGCACATGCCGGTTGCCTGTCCTTCGAATTCTCGGTCGGACCGCAAAGGCTGGTCGTCAATTGCGGCGCTCCCGACGTCAACCGCGCCGCCGCGCATCGCGCCGCGCGCGCTACCGCCGCCCATTCCACGCTGATCGTCGATGACACGTCCTCCTGCCGCTTCGCAAGCGGCCACGGACTCGAAAAATGGTTCGGGGATGAAATTCTTTCAGGCCCCCGGCAAGTCGGCGTCGAAAGGCAGAATCTGCCGACGAAAACCCGTCTCCTCCTCGCGCACGACGGCTATCGGATGCGTTTCGGGCTTATCCACGAGCGCCGGCTCACGCTCAGCAGCGACGGGATGCGGCTCGAAGGCAAAGACCGGCTGCAAGCCGTGTCCCCCCAAGCTGAAAATTCGTATCCTTATGCGCTGCGCTTCCACATTCATCCGAGCGTGCGCCTGCAAAGTGCGTTCGAAGGTCGCGCCGTGCTGCTCGACTTTCCGGACGACAGCCGTTGGGTCTTTACCGCGCAGGATAGCCGCATCGAGATCGAAGAAAGCGCCTTCTTCGCCGTGACCGACAGCCCGCGGTCCTCGGAGCAGATCGTCGTCCACTGCCGTACCGATGAGCGGACGCAGATCGCCTGGGCATTCCAGCATATGGACGAAAATCAGCAGAAAGAAGCAGCCGCCGCGGACGAATATGCGGAGAAAGAAGCAGCCGCTGCGGATCAGGAGAAAGTTTAGGCGATTGCACGTTGTCGCGTCGCCTTCACCCAGGCCGTTGCGCGGCAGTCGGGGTCGGCGGCGCGCGTGACGTCGGTAACGACCGAGATAACGTCGGCGCCGGCTTCGAACACTCCCGCGGCGCGCTCCAAGGTGATGCCGCCGATCGCGACGAGCGGGATCGTGCCGATCTTCTTCTTCCATTCGCCGATCCGCGCAAGACCTTGCGGCGCGAATTCCATCGCTTTCAGGATCGTCGGATAGATGGGCCCGAGCGCGATATAATCCGGCTTGGCGGCGAGCGCGCGTGCGAGCTCGGTGTCGTCGTGCGTGGAGATTCCGATCCGCAACTCGGCACCGCGGATCGCGCCGAGATCGGCGCCCGCAAGATCGCCCTGGCCGAGATGCACGAAGCGGCAGCCAAGATCGATTGCCGCTCGCCAATAGTCGTTGACGACAAGCACCGCGCCGGCTTCGCCGCATAGGTCCCTGGCGGCGGCAATCTCGGCACCCAGCGCCTCGCGCGGCCGGTCCTTGATGCGCAACTGCACGAATTTCACGCCGCACGGCAGAAGCCGTGCGATCCACGCGGCACTGTCGACGATCGGATAGAATGGATCAAGCACGACGCGGAAGATCGATAAAGGCGCGACCGATCTGTGGCGTCGAAGGTTCCGCCATGTCGCGCGGCGGAATCGGTTCGGCGCAATAGGCAAGCCGTCCGGCTTCGAGCGCCAGCGCAAAAGCCTTTGCCATAGCGACGGGGTCGCCCGCTTTGGCGATTGCGGTATTGAGCAGGACGCCGTCGTAGCCGAGCTCCATCGCCGCCGCCGCATGCGCCGGCGTGCCGATCCCGGCATCGATGATGAGCGGCACGGCGGGAAAATGTTTGCGCAGCGCCTGAAGACCGAAGACATTGTTGAGGCCGCGCGCCGAGCCGATCGGCGCTGCCCACGGCATCAGCACCTCGCAGCCCGCGCCGATGAGTCGTTCGGCGACGACGAGATCTTCGCTCGTATAGGGAAACACCTGGAACCCTTCGCGCGAGAGAATCGCCGCCGCTTCGACGAGACCGAACACGTCGGGCTGCAACAAATCGTCGTCGGCGATGACTTCGAGCTTGATCCACGACGTGGCGAAGACTTCGCGCGCCATCTGGGCGGTGGCCACCGCCTCTTTCACGCTGCGGCAGCCGGCGGTGTTCGGCAACACCCTGACGCCGAGTTTGCGGATCAGCGACCAGAAGCTCTCGCCGGCGCGATTGCCGCCCGACTCGCGCCGCAGAGAAACAGTGACCACCTCGGCGCCCGAGGCCTTGATCGCGGCAGCGAGAACGGCAGGCGAAGAATATTGCGCCGTGCCAACCAGAAGCCGGGAAGTCAGCGTCGCGTCGTAAAGCCTGAAGGGTGCGTTATTCATTTTGCTTTTATCCAAAATCGGTTCGCCACCTCCTCCCAGAGGGGCTGGGCATGCCTTCACCCGCCCTGACGCGGCACGAGGATCTCGACCGCGTCGCCGGATTTCAACGGCGTCGCCGTGCGATCGACGGCGCGCACGAAACATTCGTTGAGCGCGGTCGCCACCACCGTTTCCTCATAGCCAAGCTCATCGAGCAAAGCCGACAGCGTGGGAGCCCTGACCTCAAGCTCTTTGCCGTTCACTTGGACCAACATCCATAACCTCCCGGAAATACGCATCATGCAAGACCACGGCCGCGGCGCGTCGCGCCAACGCCGGCGCCAGCAGGAATCCATGCCGGTAGAGACCGTTGACATAGAGTACGCGGCCGGCGCGGCGGATGCGCGGCAGATTGTCGGGGAATGCCGGGCGCAAGTCCGCGCCGGTCTCGACGATTTCCGCCTCGCCGAACGCCGGATGCAGCGCATAGGCGGCGCTCAACAATTCGAGCACCGAGCGCGCCGTAACGCGCCTGTTCTCGTTCTCGATCACCGTCGCGCCGACCATGAAGCTTCCGTCGCCGCGCGGCACGACATAGACCGGATGGCGCGGATGCAGCAGCCGCACCGGGCGCTTGAGCGAAATCTCGCGCGTCGCAAGCACCAGCATCTCGCCTTTGACACCGCGCAGATCGGGCAGCCCGTCGCGCGCTGCAAGGCCGCGGCAGTCGATGATCCAATCGGCCGATTCGGTCACGGTTTCGGCGGCGGTATCGAACCGAAATTTCACCGTCGCGAATTCTCTGAGGCGTGCGGCGAGCATCGAGGTGGCGCGGCGTGGATCGAGATGCGCCTCGCGCGAGAAAAGCAACGCCCGATCGAACCGCCCGGCGAGATCCGGCTCGCAGCCGGTAAGGGCCGCCGCGTCGAGCCATTCGAAGCCGGAGGTCAAACGCGAAAACCGGATGAGGTCGGGCCGGTCGCGCGGCGGCGCAACGACGAGCGTGCCATCGACCTTCGCGGCAGGCACGGTATTCGTCCAATATTCGATCCCCTCGCGGCCCCATTCGAGAACCAGCGGCTCGGCGCCTTCTTCCTCGCACCAGGGCGCCAGCATTCCGCCCGCGTAATAGGAACAGCCGAGCCCAGGGCCAGACGCACGTTCGACAATCTCCACCGATTGGCCGGCCAAGGCGAATTCATAGGCGACGGTGAGCCCCACCACGCCGGCGCCGATAACGCGAATTTTTTGGGAGGAACCAGCCATGACCATCCCTACGCCAGTGCGAACTGGATCAGGTTCGAAGGGTCGCCGGGCCGCTTATCAGCGCTGCCAGCCTCTCAGCCCCCTGCCGGGGATCCCCTAGGTGCGATCGTTAGATAGGACCCGGGGGCGGGTGCCGTCAAGGACGCGCAATTGCCGGCTCAGTTCATCGCCAGCACGAGATTGCGGATCGCCGGATAGATCTGCGCGTTCCACCGCTTGCCGCTGAACGTTCCATAGTGGCCGACGCCGACCTGGTAATGATGGCGCTTGAGATGCGGACGAAGGCCGTTGCAGAGAAGATGTGCGGCGGCAGTCTGCCCGACCGAGCAGATGTCGTCGCGCTCGCCTTCGATGGTGAGCAGCGCGGTGCGGCGGATCGCGCCGGGATTCACCTTGCGGCCGCGATGCGTCAGTTTTCCTTTCGCCAGCAGAGCATCCTGAAAAACGATCTTCACGGTCTCGAGATAGAACTCGGCCGGCAGATCGAGCACCGCAAAATATTCGTCGTAGAACGCCATGATCGCCTGCGCGTCTTCATCCCTTCCGTCGCTCAGATGCTGGTAGAGATCGCGATGCGCCTTGATATGGCGTTCCATGTTCATCGACATGAACGCGAAAAGCTGCACGAAGCCCGGATAGACCTTGCGACCTTCGCCTGGCAGGCGAACCGGGACGCGGGAGATCAAGTTCCTCTCGAACCATTCGATCGGCTTCGAGGTCGCCAGCGCGTTGACCTTCGAGGGGTTGACCCGCGCGTCGATCGGCCCCGCCATCAGCGTCATGCTGCGCGGCTCGGCAGGGTTGCGCTCCTCCGCCATCAGCGCGACGGCCGCCAGCGCCTGAACGCAAGGTTGGCAGACCGCGAGCACATGCGCTCCGGGTCCGATCTTTTCGAGGCACTGGATGATGTAGTCGACGTAATCGTCAAAACCGAACGGCCCTTCCTCGAGCGGCACGTCGCGGGCGTTCTTCCAGTCGGTAATGTAGACTTCGTGATCGTTGAGCAGCGTCTTCACGGTTTCGCGCAGCAAGGTCGCGAAATGTCCGGAGAGCGGCGCAACGATCAACATTTTCGGCTGCGCCGCGGCGCTGTCTTTGGAAAAACGCAGGAGATCGCAGAACGGCAAAGAGAGAAGCGTCTCTTGCCGCACTGCAATCTCTTGGCCGGCGACCGCGATCCTCCTGACTCCGTACGAAGGGCGGCTATGCGTAAGTTTGCTGCGGGCAATCAGTTCGAGCCCCGCGGCCAGTCGTTTGGAAATACCTAAATCGCCGATCCCATTGAACAATCTGCCGATATCGGTTCCGGCCCGAGCGATCGCGCGGAATGGTTCGGAGGCCTCGGAATAGGTCTGGTAGGCGCGATACAACATGTCTCGGCGCATCCAATCTGGGATTAGCAAATCGTCAAATTGGCTCATCTTCGACTATCGTTTCCAGCTGGAACGCTAGTGCTTTTTTTGCTGCGCTGCAATATCATCGGCTGCTCAAAGATTCATCGTGGATAGAGAATAGCCATGACGCGCCCCGTGCTGACGATCTCTAGCAAGAACTACTCCTCTTGGTCGCTGCGCGGCTGGCTGCTCTGCCAGCTCGCCGGATTGGAGATCGAGGAGCAGGTCGTATCCATCGACGATCCGGCCAACCGGGCCGAGCTGCTGCTGCTCGCGCCGTCCGTACTGGTGCCGCGCCTGACCCAAAACGGCGTCAGCGTCTGGGACACGCTCGCCATCGCCGAATATCTGGCCGAGCTTTATCCCAGCGCTGGCATGTTGCCGGCTGACCGTGCGGCGCGCGCCCATTGCCGCTCCATTTCCGGCGAAATTCACTCCGGCTTCTACAATCTGCGCTCGGCGCTGCCGATGAACCTGAAAGCCCGCCATACGAACTTCAAGATTTTTGCCGGCGCTCAGCCCGATATCGATCGCGTCGAGACGATCTGGAAAGAATGTCTCGCGCGGTGGGGCGGTCCGTTTCTGTTCGGCGCGAAGCCGACGATCGCCGACGCAATGTACGCGCCGGTCTGCACGCGGTTCATCACCTATGGCGTGCCGCTAGCAGAAACTTCGAAGGCCTATTGCGAGACGATCATGAAATGGCCGCCGATGGTCGAATGGTTTGCGGCGGCAAATGCCGAGCCCGAGGAGCTGGCGGAGCTCGATGTCGAATTCTAAAAATCCGTCGGCGCCCGGCGCCGCGCTGCGCCGACAACTCAGCTTGCGACAAGGCTCTCGAACATGGCGCGCCCGTCCGTGCCGCCGACCAGCGAATCGACGAGATTCTCGGGGTGCGGCATGAGGCCGAGCACGTTGCAGCTTTCGGAATAAATTCCGGCGATGTCGTTGACCGAACCGTTCGGATTGGCGGCGCCAAGCACGCCCTTCGCATCGCAGTAGCGGAAGGCGACGCGCCCCTCGCCTTCGAGCCGCGCGATCGTCTCGGCGTCGGCCGTGTAATTGCCTTCGCCGTGGGCGATGGCGACCTTGATCACCTGATTTCTGCGGTAGCGCGAAGTGAATGGCGTATCATCGCGCTCGACGCGCAGATGCTGCATGCGGCAGGCGAAACGCAAGTTGCTGTTGCGCATCAGCACGCCGGGCAGCAGGCCGCTTTCGCAGAGGATCTGGAAGCCGTTGCAGATGCCGAGCACGCGGCCGCCTTGCGCCGCGTAGGCGCGCACCGCGTCCATGATCGGAGAGCGCGCCGCGATTGCTCCGCAGCGCAGATAATCGCCATACGCAAAGCCGCCGGGCAGCACGACCAGATCGGTGCCTTGCGGCAATTCGTGCTCGGCGTGAAAGACGAGCGCCGGCTTTCGCCCGGCGGCCTTGGCAAGCGCGCGGACGACATCGCTTTCGCGATTGGAACCCGGGAAGAGAATGACGGCGGCGCGCACGGTCTTTAAGAAAACTCGATCCGGTAATTTTCGACGATCGTATTGGCGAGCAATTTCTCGCAGGCTCGTTTGAGAAGATCCTGCGCCTTGGCGCGATCCTCGGTCGCCAGCTCCACCTCGAAAATCTTGCCCTGGCGAACATTCTCGATCCCGGCGAGATCGAGCGACTTCAAAGCGCCCTCGATCGCCTTGCCTTGCGGATCGAGCAGACCGTTCTTCAAGGTGACGACGACGTGCGCCTTCATGATCTTCGATTCTTCCCCGCGTCCAGCCTGTTCATGCCTTGAACATATCGGAGCGCCGCCGCAAAAACAAAACCCCGCCGCGAGCGACGGGGTCTTCGAGCGCCTCCGCCGCCGCTCAGGACTGGACGAGCTTCGGGCCCATCGCGCGCGGCTGCTCGTTCTCCTGCAGGATGCCGAGACGCCGCGCCACTTCGGTATAGGCCTCGACGAGCCCCCCCATGTCGCGCCGGAACCGGTCCTTGTCGAGCTTGTCGTTCGACTTCATATCCCAGAGCCGGCACGAGTCCGGTGAAATCTCGTCGGCGACGACGATGCGCATCACGTCGCCTTCCCAGAGCCGCCCGCATTCCATCTTGAAATCGACGAGCCGAATGCCGACGCCGAGGAAAAGGCCGCTCAGGAAGTCGTTGACACGGATGGCGAGCGCCATGATGTCATCGATTTCCTGCGGGTTGGCCCAACCGAACGCGGTGATGTGTTCCTCCGATACCATCGGGTCGTTCAATTCGTCGTTCTTGTAATAGAACTCGATGATCGAACGTGGCAGCTGCGTGCCCTCTTCGAGCCCGAGCCGCGTCGACAGCGAGCCTGCCGCGACGTTGCGCACCACGATTTCCAGCGGCACGATTTCGACCTCGCGAATCAGCTGCTCGCGCATGTTGAGGCGGCGGATGAAATGCGTCGGCACGCCGATGTCGTTCAAATTCTGGAAGATGAACTCGGAAATGCGGTTGTTGAGCACGCCTTTGCCGTCGATCACCTCGTGCTTCTTGGCGTTGAACGCAGTCGCGTCGTCCTTGAAGTGCTGGATGAGCGTGCCGGGCTCCGGTCCTTCGTAGAGAACCTTGGCCTTGCCTTCGTAGATGCGGCGGCGGCGGTTGTTCATGGGGATTAACCGTGGCTGGAGAGGATCCATGCGGTGGCCCTGGCTCCTGTAAGAGATCCCGAGGCCGCGTCTTAAGGAAAATTCGCTTGGCCTTTACGGGTATGGATGGGGCACGACGGCGCCGCGGGTCCAAAAAGGTACCTAGCTTTTTCCGGCCGGCGATACAAGCATCACCATGCCGGGAGGGGCCATGAAACAGGCCGCAAGGGTTGCCGGGGCTTTCCTAAATATTCCTGGTTCTGCAATAACTTAGCATGGGAAGGAAAGGGCTGGCATGACTTGTTGCAAAGCCCCGATACAGCCGCCGGCTCAGGCTCGGCGTTCCGGGGCCATCCTTTCCCGCCGGCGTCAGCGTCTGGGCAATGGCCACACGCTCAATTCGGGGATAATTGGTCGAGCCCAAAATGCGAGGTTTCCGATGACCACGTTCGACGAGCGTGAAAAGGCCTACGAAGCCAAGCTCGCACACGACGAGGAGCTCAAGTTCAAGGCCAATGTCCGACGCAATAGACTGCTTGGTCTCTGGGCGGCGGAAAAATTGGCCAAAACAGGCAAAGCAGCCGAGGCCTACGCCAGCGCCCTTGTCGCCGCTCAACTCGAAGGAAACGGCGACGAGGCGCTTTTCCGCAAGGTCCGCGCCGATTTCGATGCCGCGGGCGTTGCACAGTCGGACCACCAGATTCGCCGCGAGATGCAGGAACTGCTCGCCGCCGCGACGAACGATGTGATCGCCGGGAGAGGAAAGCCGGACTAGGGGCGTGCACCAGCAACACTTCCTTCAACCAAAGACGGCATAGATTGCCGATGCCCCAGGCCGCGCGATCCGCCTCCGAGAATCTTGCCGTCGGCCCCGCCGATGCGCAGCTTGCCTCTGCGCTCGAAGATTGGCTTTCGCATCTTGCCGGCGAGCGGCGCGTTTCCCCGCATACGCTTGCCGCCTACCGCCGCGACGTCGGCCAATTTCTCCACTTCCTTTCGGTGCACTTCGGCGAGACGCCAAGTCTCGCACTCTTCGAGAAAATCGAGCCGGCGGACTTGCGCGGTTTTCTCGCGGCGCGCCGCAAGTCGGGCGCCGGCAGCCGCTCGCTGCTGCGCCAGCTTTCCGGACTTCGTTCCTTGGCGCGCCACGTCGAGCGACGCGGCGTCTCGAAACTTGCGGTGTTTTCGGCGCTACGCAGTCCAAAACTTGCCCGCCACCTGCCAAAAGCTCTGACGGCGCAAGCCGCCAGCGCCGTGGTCGACGTCGGCTCGCGCGCCGGCGATCAGCGCCCCGACTGGATTCTCGCCCGCGATGCCGCCGTTCTCAACCTGCTCTACGGCGCGGGTCTGCGCATTTCCGAGGCGCTGTCGATTGCGCGCAAGGATGCGCCGACCGGCGGCCTCGATCATCTGACGATCCTCGGCAAGGGCGGCAAAAGCCGCAATGTGCCGATCATCGCCCCCGTAGAGAGGGCCATCGCGGCTTATCTCGATCTCTGCCCTTATGGGCTCGCCCCCGACGGGCCGCTGTTCGTCGGCGCCAAAGGCGGACCTTTGTCGGCGCGCATCATCCAGCTTGCGGTCGAGCGGCTGCGCGGCGCGCTCGGGTTGCCGGAAACGGCCACGCCGCATGCGCTGCGCCACTCCTTTGCGACGCATCTGCTCGGCCGCGGCGGCGACCTGCGCACTATCCAGGAGCTGCTGGGCCACGCGACGCTGTCGACGACGCAGATCTATACCGCCATCGACAGCACGCGGCTCATCGAAGCCTATCGCGGCGCGCATCCGCGCGCGCGTTGAGCATCAATGCGAGAGGATCGCCCCGTTATATTCGCGGATCGCGGTCTCCACGGCGACTTTTTGCGCCGGCGTGAGCGTATCCAATATGCTGTCGAGCCATTCGTCCTTTTCGCCGGCGGCGCGCGCGATCAGATGCCATTTCATTGCCTCGACCAGATCCTTGCGAATGCCGCGTCCGGATGCATAAAGGCGCGCCACCCGGTTCTGTGCCACCGGATTCTGCTCGGTGGCGGCTTTCAGGAAGAGCTTCGCGGCACCGGCTTCGTCTTTGTCGACGCCGATCCCGTTGAACAGCATGATGGCGTACTCGACTTCGGCCGGAACGTCGTCCTCCGCGGCGGAGCGCGCCATCCATTGCGCGGCGAGCTTGTCATCCCGCGCGACCCCTTTGCCGTTGCGATAGCATAACGCCAGCGCATAGGCGGCGTCCGGATAGCCGAGTTCGGCCGATCGCATGAACAGCTGCGCGGCTTTGGCGAAATTCGGGAACACCCCGTTATTCTCCACTGCCATGACCCCGAGATTGTAGAGCGCCCCGGAATGGTTCATCGCCGCGGCTTTCTCGAAGAGCGCGGCCGCGCCGGCACGGTCCTTGGGCACGCCCTGCCCGGTCAGTTTGGCAAGCGCGAGCGCAAAGATCGCTTCGCGGTTGCCGAGCGCGGCGGCCTGTGCATACCAACGGTCGGCCTCGGCATAATCCATTTTGAGGCCGTATCCCTGCCGATAGAGTTCGCCGATCAGCGTCATCGCCACGGCGTCTTTCGGATTGTCCTTCAGCCGCTTCATCGCCTCTTGATAGGCGGTGATGTAGTAGCCGCGCTGGTAGGCGCCATAGGCGAGATCGGGCGTTTGGGTTGGTTGAGTTGGGGG
>JASHUD010000061.1 GCA_030040215.1 Methylovirgula sp. | reverse complement strand
ATCCGGCGTTACAATATCGACGAATTGCCGCAGCTCTTCAATGTCTTGCGGGGCGAAATGTCGCTCGTCGGGCCGCGGCCGCACGCGCTTTGCATCGACCAGAAATTCGCCGAGCGAATTTCGCTCTACGCGCGGCGCCACAACGTGAAGCCGGGCATCACCGGGTGGGCGCAGGTCAACGGATTGCGCGGCGGGATGCGCGATGACGCCATGCGGGCGCGGGTCGAGCACGATCTCTATTACATCGATCACTGGTCGATGTGGTTCGATGTCGAGATCCTTTGGCTGACCGTCACTTCCGGGCAGGCTTACAAGAACGCTTTATAAGAGCGCCTCGGCCGCCCTTTGGTAGTCCTTCACGTCGAAAAAGCGGATCGCGCTCCACTTCTCCTGCTCGTAGCGCAGTTCGAAAGCGGAGGCGGCGAGATAGACCGGCGCGCCGTCGAGATCGACGGCCATGCCGGCCGCGTGCGCGGCGGCGAACTTCTCAAATTCCGCGTCGTTCGTCGCCTCGATCCAGCGAGCGGCCTCGAAACGCGAATTCTCGAATCCCACCTCCAACGCGTATTCGGCGGCGAGCCGCTCGGCGAGCACGTCGAGTTGCAGAGCGCCGACAACGCCGATGATCGGATTTGAGCCGTCGTTTGGCAGGAACACCTGCACGACGCCCTCCTCCGCCATCTGCTGCAAGGCCCCGCGCAATTTCTTGGCGCGCATCGCGTCCGCGATCCTGACGCGGCGCAGAATTTCCGGCGCGAAGCTCGGCACGCCGCGGAAGGCAAGCTCCTCGCCTTCGGTGAGCGTATCGCCGATCCGCAGCGTGCCGTGATTGGGAATGCCGACGACATCGCCGGCATAGGCCTCCTCGGCTAGTTGCCGATCCTGGGCGAAGAAGAACTGCGGCGCGTTGAGAGTCATCAGCTTGCCGCTGCGCACGATCTTCGCCTTCATGCCGCGCGTGAGCTTGCCCGAACAGATGCGCAGGAACGCGATACGGTCGCGATGGTTGGGATCCATGTTGGCCTGGATCTTAAAGACGAAGCCGGTCATCTTCGGCTCGCGCGGATCAACCGCGCGGCAGCTCGCCGCAAGCCCACGCGGCGGCGGCGCGAACTCGGCCAGCGCATCGAGGAGATCGCCGACGCCGAAATTGCGCAAGGCGCTGCCGAAGAATACCGGCGTCAGATGACCTTCGAGAAAGCTTTGCCGATCGAACGGTTTCGACGCGGCGCGCACCAGCTCGATCTGATCGCGCGCCGCCGCAAAGACGAGCGGAGGCAACAGTTTCTCGAGATAAGGATCGGCCGGTCCGTCAACCGCAACCGGCGCCGCCTCGGAGTCGAGCCGGCGGACGAGGTTGCGGCCGAGATCGTATGTGCCGGCGAAATCGCGGCCGCTGCCGAGCGGCCAAGTCAGCGGCGCCGCATCGAGCGCCAGGGTCTTCTCGATCTCGTCCAGGAGATCGAATGGATCGCGGCATTCGCGGTCGAGCTTATTGATGAACGTCAGGATCGGAATGTCGCGCAGCCGACAGACCTCGAACAATTTGCGGGTGCGCGCTTCGATGCCTTTGGCGGCGTCGATCACCATCACCGCGGAATCGACCGCGCTTAACGTGCGATAGGTGTCCTCGGAGAAGTCTTCGTGGCCGGGCGTATCGAGGAGATTGTAGACGCAGCCGCCGCTTTCGAACGTCATCACCGAGGTGACGACGGAGATGCCGCGCTCGCGCTCGATGCCCATCCAGTCGGAGCGCGTCCGGCGGCGGTTGGCCTTGGCGCGCACTTCGCCGGCGAGCGCGATCGCGCCGCCGAAAAGCAGCAGCTTTTCGGTTAGCGTCGTCTTGCCCGCGTCCGGATGGGAAATGATGGCGAAGGTCCGCCGTCGCGCGACGGGATCGGGTGTGGTCATTGGCCTTTGGTCGAAAAGACTAGGAAGTGGCGTCGGGTGCCACCGTTTGTCAAATTGGGTCGCCTCTCAGGCGAGACCGCGCAGATGGCGAAAGACGATTCTCCGCGATACGATCCCCGTGACAAACCCCATGGCGCAAGCGATCAGCACGATGGCTCCGTATCCTTTGGCGCTCAACGCGAAACTGCCGAACATCGCCTGCATCTCGTCGCCGCCCGCCGTGGCGTGCAACAAGAACGAGAGCGAGCCCGCAATAAGAAAGATCGCGATTGCCGCGCCGCCGCCGATAATGCCGCCACGCAGGCCGAGCCGGAAGAAATGGCTTTGGAACTGGCGCGAGATATACCCGTCCGCCGCCCCGACAAGATGCAGCACCTCGATGATCTCGCGATTCCCGGCCATCGCGCCGCGCGTCGCAAAACCGACCGCCAGTACCATCGCGATCATCACTAGGATGAAAATCACGGTGGCGATGGCGACTACCGTTCCCGCCATGATCGAAAGCCGCTCGAGCCAAAGGCGATGGTCGTCGATCATCGCGTTCGGCACCTTGTCCGTCACCGCCTTGCGCAACGCGTCGGTATCGAGCCGCGCGTCGCGCTTGAGCTTGACGACGATCAATCGCGGTACCGGCAGTTCGGAAAGATCGAGGCCGCTTCCGAGCCAAGGCTGCAGCAGTTGTTCGGATTGCTGTTTGGTGTAGGCGTAGACATCGGCGATGCCTTGGACGTCGCGCGCCGCCGCGACGGCGCTCGCGACATCGGCTTCGAGATCGTGCCCGGCGACCGGCATCACCTGAATGGTCATTTCACGCGATACCGCGCCGCGCCAACCCTGCGCCGCGTCGCCGATCAGCATCGCGGTCCCCGCCGTCAACGACGCCAGAAAAGTCATGATTGCGACGACCGTGACGAGCGCCCGTACGGAAATCGAAGCGGCCGGCACCAGCGGCTGTTCGCTGCGCAGATCGAGTTCCTCGTCGTCCGCGACGGGCTCCAAATCTTGGTGTCGCTCCGATTGGACAAGCATTCGGGTCTTACTCGTAAATGTGCAGCCGGTTGTCGCCCAGCACGAGACGGCGCGCCGACTCGAACTGGTCCATCAAGGCGAGATCGTGCGTGGCGATGACTACCGCCGTTCCCGACCTATGCAGCTCGGCGAAGAGCCGCAGCAGCCGCCGCGCCAGCGTTGGATCGACGTTGCCGGTCGGTTCGTCGGCAAGCAAAAGCTCGGGCCGTACGATGAGCGCCCGGGCGATCGCGGCGCGTTGCTTTTCACCGCCGGAAAGAACCGGCGGCAGCACGTGCATATGATCGCCGAGTCCCACCCAACGCAAAAGCTCGACCACTTCGGCGCGATAGGAGAATTCGGCACGCCCCTGCACGCGCAGCGGCAACGCGACGTTTTCGTAGGTCGTCAGGTGGTCGAGCAGGCGGAAATCCTGGAAGACGACGCCGATCCGGCGGCGCAGATCGGTGATCATGTCTTTGCTGAGATGCGCCGCGTCGGCGTCGAAAAGCGTGATCAGGCCGCGCGTCGGCTTGAGTGACAGGAGAATCAGCCGCAACAACGTGGTTTTGCCGGCGCCCGAAGGTCCGGTCAGGAATTGGAACGAGTGCGGCTCGATTTCGAAGCTGATATCCCGGAGGATCTCGGCTCCCATTCCGTAGCGTAGGCCGACATTTTCGAACCGGACCAAATGAACCTCGCCTTTCGCTGCGAGCCCGTTCGGCGCGCCCGCGGACGGACTTGCCTTCTTCCTCGAATCACGTCTTTAACTGGGCGTTAACCATAGCAGCCGAGCATGGCGCGCGGCCATCGTGGCAACGGCTCGTCCCATCTTTTTGAGGAGCAGGCTCGGCATGCAGATCGATTGCCCCGGCTGCGCCAAATCCTATCACATTGTTAAGGCCGCGCTCGGCCCCCAAGGGCGGCGCGTTGCTTGTCCGCGCTGCGACGCGGTCTGGTTCGTCGCGGCGGAAGGGACGGAGGGCCGGCCCAAGCCGTTGATCCCGACACCGCTCGAAATTCCCGCCAACGATGTCAGGCCGCGCAAGAAACAGGTCGTCACGCCGGCCCCGGTTTCGCGGCCTCGCTCGGCCCTGAAAGAACTCTGCGCCGGCGCCGCGCTGCTCGCCTCCGGCATGGCGCTCCTCGGTCTTCGCGCCGAGATCGTGCGGCTCTGGCCGCCGACCAGCACCGTCTATGCGGCGCTCGGTCTTCCCGTCAACCTGCGCGGCCTGGAGCTGCGCGATCTCCACACGGCGTCGACGCGCGACGGCTCCGAAGCCGTTCTCGGCATCGAGGGCAAGATCGCCAATATACGCTCGAGCGCTACCGCGGTCCCGCCGATCGAACTCTCGATCCGCGATCCAAGCGGCCACATCCTTTATAGTTGGACGGCGACCTCGCAGAGGCGCCGGCTTGCAGCCGGCGAAACGATCGCGTTTCGGGCGCAGCTTGCCGATCCGCCGGCTGGAAGTTACGACGTTTTGGCGCGGTTTGCGACACCGCAGCTGCAAACCTTCGCCGCGCGATGAGTCCGCGCTTCGCTTGAAAAAGCTCTGCATTTCCTGATTGCGCGCGAACGATCGGCGCCCATATAGGGCGTATTGCGCGCAAGGATCGGAACATTGGCGGATTCGAAAGACGCACCATTTCTCAGGCGGTTCCTGGGACGCAAGGAAGAAAGCGCACCGGCCGCCGAACCCCGCTGGTGGAATCGCCTAAGCAAGGGCCTGTCGCGCTCTTCGCAAGCGATCGGATCGAGCATCGTCGACGTTCTCGCCAAGCGCAAACTCGATCGTTCGACGCTGCAGGATCTTGAAGACGCGCTTATTCGCGCCGATCTCGGCATCGCCGCCGCGACGAGAATTGCAGAGGAAGTCGGACGCGGACGTTATGAAAAGGATGTCGGTGTCGAAGAGGTGAAGGCCGTTCTTGCAGCCGAGATCGAACGCGTGCTCGATCCGGTCGCTAAGCCTCTTGAGATCGATGCTCGCCCATTCGTCATTCTCGTCGTCGGCGTCAATGGGTCGGGCAAGACCACGACCATCGGCAAGCTTGCTGCGAAATTCGGGCAGGACGGGCGGCGCGTCGCGCTCGTCGCCGGCGATACGTTTCGCGCCGCGGCCATCGAGCAATTGCAGGTCTGGGGCGCGCGCTTCGGCGCGACGGTCTTCGCGCGCGAGCAAGGCGGCGACGCGGCCGGCCTCGCCTACGACGCGCTGAAGGCGGCGCGCGAGAACGACACCGGCATTCTCATCATGGACACCGCCGGCCGGCTGCAGAATCGCACCGAGCTGATGGCCGAACTCGAGAAGATCATCCGCGTCATGAAGAAAGTCGATCCCGAGGCGCCGCACGCGGTACTCCTCGTGCTCGACGCGACGGTCGGCCAGAATGCGCTCGCCCAGGTCGAGCTTTTCGGCCGCATCGCCGGTGTAACGGGGCTCGTCATGACCAAGCTCGACGGTACCGCGCGCGGCGGAATCCTTGTCGCCGTCGCCGAAAAATTTAAGCTGCCGATTCATTTCATCGGCGTCGGGGAAAGCGCCGAAGATTTGGAACCGTTCTCGGCGCACGACTTCGCGCGGGCCATCGCCGGGCTTGAAGAATGAGTGCTTGCGCCTTGCCTCGCCTTCGGGCAGGAAGTGCCGCGACACGCGACGACGAAGGATGATGATGAAGGATCATGACGGCGCGGCGCCGCCGGCGCCTTGGTTGAAACTTACGCTCGAACTTGGGCCGCTCATCCTCTTCTTCTTCGCCAACGCGCGACCGAAGTTGTTCGCCCCGTTCGCGCAGCGCGTGCTGCCTGCGAATCTGTTGGTGGGGCCGAACGCCGGCCTCTTTACGGCAACCGCCGTTCTGATCGCGGCTGTCATCATCGCGCTCGGTGTTTCTTATCTGCGTACCAGGCGCCTGCCGATCATGCCGCTGATCACCGCCGTGCTGGTCGTCATCTTCGGCGCGCTGACGATCTATTTCAGGGATCCGCGTTTCATCAAGATGAAGCCGACGATTCTCTATTGCGCATTCGCCATCGCACTGTTCGGCGGGCTGATTTTCGACAAGCCGCTGCTGCCGATCATTCTCGACAATGCGATGTCGTTGACCGAGCGCGGCTGGCGGATTCTTACGTTGCGCTGGGGGATCTTTTTCTTTGCCCTGGCGCTTGCCAACGAGATCGTTTGGCGCACGCAATCGACCAACGTCTGGGTCGCCTTCAAATTCCCCGGCACGGTGATCATCATCTTTCTCTTCACCATCTCGCAAGTACCGCTGATGCTGCGCCATGAGCTGAAAGAAGAAGGCGCGGAATAATTCCCTCTCCCCATTCGCTTTGCTCATGGGGAGAGGGAGAAAAACACCAGCGTCACCAGAACGAACACCGGCAGCAAGATCGCGCCGGACCAGGCCATATAGCCGAAGAAGCCGGGCATCGGCACGCGGGCGCGCCGCGCCAGCGCATAGATCATGAAATTCGGCGCGTTGCCGATGTAGGTCAGCGCGCCCATGCATACCGCGCCGACCGAGATCGCGGCGAGCGTGCCGGCAAGCGGTCCCATCAGTTTCGCGGCATCGCCGCCGGCGAGACCGAAGAAGACAAGATAGGTCGGCGCGTTGTCGAGCACCGAAGATAGCAGGCCGGTCGCCCAGAAATAGGCGGCGTCGTTCGGCGACCCGTCGGAGCGTTGAAGAAGCGCGATGACCGGCTGAAACGGACCGTGCGCGTTCGCCGCCAGCATCGCCAGCACCGGGATGATGCAGACGAAGATCGCGGCGAAGAGCTTGGCGACTTCCTCAAGCGGGCCCCAATTGAAATGATTTGCTTCGCGGTCCTCGCGCGGCGTCACCGCGAGCGAGATGAGACCGATCGCCAGCATCGCAACGTCACGCACGACATCCTGCAATTCGAGGCGGGTGCCGAGTACATCGATCGTGATCCGTGGGTTCCACAGCGCGCTCATCAGAATGGCCGCAGCGGTCGCAAGTACCAGCGCGAGATTTTTAAGTCCCCTGATTTGAAGTCGCGTCTCGCCTTGGCCCATGGCACTTTTTTCCTGCCGGAAGAAGTGAGCGTCGATGAGAAAAAAGACGAGGAGAAGCACCGCTGAACTCAGCAGCATATGCGGCCAAAGGTTTTGCAGGGGCCAGAAGAATTCGACGCCGCGCAGGAAGCCGAAAAAGAGCGGCGGGTTGCCGAGTGGACTGAGTATGCCGCCGACATTCGAGACGAGGAAAATGACGAAGATCATCACGTGGACTTGGTGCTGGCGCCCGGCATTGGCCTGCAGCAACGGCCGCACCAGAATCATCGAGGCGCCGATCGTGCCGATGAGGCTCGCGGCGAGCGCGCCTGCGGCGATGAGGCCGGTGTTGGTGAGCGGCGTTGCGCGGTCCAAATCCGAGACGACGACACCGCCCGCCGTCGTATAAAATGCGAAAAGCATGAGGATGAACGGCAGGTAATCCGTGAGCATGCTATGCGCGAAGGCCCGCGACGCCGGCGCAAACCCCTCGTGCGCGGCGAGCAGGATCAGCGCCAATGCCGCCCAGAAAGCGGCCGCCTTGCCGTAATGCACATGCCAGAGGCGCGTGGCGAAGATCGGCCCGAGCGCGATTGAGAGCAAGAGACCGGGGAAAGGCAACGCCAACCAGAGCGGCATCTCGGCACCATTGAGAATTCCGGCGCTCAATGCGCCTCGTCCCAATTCTGCGCCGCCTTGGAATCAACCTGCAGCGGCACGCTGAGCTCTACCGCCGGATGCGGCGCATCGATCATTAGGGCACGGACGAGCGGAATGGTCGCCTCCACTTCCTCGTCCGGCACTTCGAAGACCAACTCGTCATGCACTTGCAGCAGCATTTGCGCCTTCAACCCGGCCTTCTCGATCGCCGCGTCCACGCGCGCCATGGCGCGGCGGATGATGTCGGCGGCGGAGCCCTGGATCGGTGCGTTGATCGCGGCGCGCTCGTTGAAGGCGCGCTCCGAGGGGTTCGAAGCGTTGATGCGTGGATAATGGCACTTGCGGCCGAAGATCGTCTTCACGTAGCCGCGCTCGCGGGCAATCCTTTTCGTCGCGTCCATGTAGGCGCGGATGCCCGGGAAGCGCTCGAAATATTGGCGGATGTAGGCGCCCGCCTCGTCGCGCGGAATGCCGAGCTGATTGGCGAGGCCAAAGGCGGAGATGCCATAGACGATGCCGAAATTGATCGCCTTGGCACGGCGGCGCACTTCGGGCGGCATGCCCTCGACCGGCACGCCGAACATTTCCGAAGCGGTCATCGCATGAATGTCGTGGCCGTCGGCAAACGCTTTGCGTAACTGCGGAATGTCGGCGATATGGGCGAGAAGTCGCAGCTCGATCTGCGAATAATCCGCCGAGACGAGCTTGTGGCCCGGGCTCGCGACGAAGGCGCGGCGGATCTTGCGTCCGGCCTCGGTGCGGATCGGAATGTTCTGGAGATTGGGTTCTGAAGACGCAAGCCGTCCCGTGGTCGTCGCGGCGAGCGCATACGACGTATGGACGCGATGCGTCCGCGGATTGACGTAATTCGGCAGCGCATCGGTGTAGGTCGATTTGAGCTTGGCGAGCTGCCGCCAATCGAGAATGCGCGCGGCGAATTCGTTGCCCTCTTCGGCAAGGTCTTCGAGCACGCCGGCCGCCGTCGACCAAGCGCCCGTCGCGGTCTTTCTCGCGCCAGGCAGGCCCATCTTGCCAAACAGGATGTCGCTCAACTGCTTGGTCGACCCAAGGTTGAACGTTTCGCCGGCAAGCCCGTAGATCTCCGCTTCGAGCCGCGCCATGTCTTGCGCGAATTCGCCAGACAGCCGCGAGAGAATGGCGCGGTCGATGGAGATGCCGCGCGCCTCCATGCGTGCCAAGGTCTCGATCATCGGCCGCTCGAGCGTCTCATAGACATTGGTCATGTGCTCGGCCGGCAGGCGGGGCTTCAACACGTTCCACAGGCGCAAAGTCACGTCGGCGTCTTCGGCCGAATATTCCGTCGCTTTGTCGATCGCCACGCGCGCGAAACCGATGAACGTGCGACCCGAACCCGCCACCTCGCCGAAGGCGAGCGGCTTATGGTGAAGGTGCTTCTCGCTGAGCACGTCCATGCCGTGGTCGGTGAGACCGGCGTCGAGCACGTAGGAGAGGAGCA
>JASHUD010000060.1 GCA_030040215.1 Methylovirgula sp. | reverse complement strand
ATCCTAGCCGCCACGTCGGCCGGGGCCGCAGATCTTCCGAACACGAAAGAGGCGCCCGTTCCCGCGCCTGTTTCCGCCTTCGATTGGACGGGGTTCTATGCCGGCGTCAACGGCGGCTATGGACTGGACCATGTCTCTGTTCCTTACATACTGACGTTGCCGGGAGGCACCGCGCGTGGCATATCGGCGATGACGGAGCGAGGTCCGTTATTGGGTGGCCAAATCGGTTACAACTACGAACTGACAAACCTGCCGCTGCTCGGCCACGCCGTTGTCGGCATCGAAGCGGACAGCGACTGGGCGGATATCAACGGATCGGCGCAGGCGGTAACGGCCTTCGGTCCTGCAGCTTTCGGAACGCGGATCGAAAATTTCGGCACATTGCGCGGACGGCTCGGCTACGACTTCGACCGCCTGTTGCTCTACATCGGCGGCGGCCTCTCGTATGCGACCACCGAGATCTACTACAGCGGCCCGGGCTATTCGGGCGCGACTACGACGACGCGCCTGCCGTTGCGCTTCAGCGCGTACACGATTGGCGCGGAATACGCTTTGTCCAACAATTGGACGATCCGCGCCGAGTATATGTACGATTATATTCGGGCTGGCTGGAACGACTACGATCCGGCGCCGGGCATCGTCATCGACTTTCCTTCGCGGGCGACATTTCACGTCGCAAGGGTCGGCCTGAACTATAAGTTCGATCTCTTCCCGCCTTCGCCAATCCTCGCGAAATAGGCGTGGATCGCTTGTTTTCGGGAAGGTCTCGCGGGAACGCCCGAAATCCTTCTCGCGGGCGTGGATCTGCGCTAAATTTTCGATATGAGAAAGCCGCATCGCAAGCTCGGCTTGGCCGAGGCCCGCATCGAGCATGCGCGCCTCGCGGCGGAAATTGCCCGCAACGACGAGCGCTATTACCGCGAAGACGCGCCGATCATTTCCGACGCCGAATACGACGCGCTGCGCCGCCGCTACGAAGCGTTGGAAAAGCAATTTCCCGAGCTCGTCACCAAACAGTCGTTGAGCAAGAAGGTCGGCGCCGCGCCTTCGGAGAAATTTGCCAAGGTCCGCCACAAGGTGCCGGTGCTCTCGCTTTCCAACGTGTTCACCGACGCGGAGGTCGAAGATTTCGTCGCCCGGATCCGTCGTTTTCTCGGACTTGCCGCCGATGCGCCGCTGGCGATGACCGCCGAACCCAAGATCGACGGGCTTTCCTGTTCGCTGCGCTACGAGGCTGGCAAACTCGTCCAGGCCGCGACGCGCGGCGACGGCTATGAAGGCGAGGATGTGACCGCCAACGTCAAGACGATCGGCGAAATTCCGCATGTCTTGAAGGGCAACGCGCCCAGCGTGCTGGAAGTGCGCGGTGAGGTCTATATGAGGCGCGCCGACTTCGCGGCGCTCAACGCCCGTCAGGCCGAAGCGGGAAAGCCGACGTTTGCCAATCCGCGCAATTCGGCGGCGGGCTCGCTGCGCCAGCTCGATCCTTCGATCACCGCCGGCCGGCCGCTGCACTTCTTCGCTTACGCCTGGGGCGAAATCAGCGCGATGCCGGCGGATACGCAAATGGGCATGGTGCACGCGTTCAAAGCCTATGGCTTTCCGGTCAACCCGCTCACCGTTCTCTGTCATTCGGCCGCGGAATTGCTGCGCCATTATCGCGACATCGAAAGCCGCCGTGCCTCGCTGCCCTACGACATCGACGGCGTCGTGTACAAAGTCGACAGTCTCGCGCTGCAGGACCGGCTTGGCTTCGTGTCGCGCGCCCCGCGCTGGGCGGCGGCGCACAAATTTCCCGCCGAACAGGCAACGACCATTCTGCGCGACATCGAAATTCAGGTCGGCCGCACCGGTGCGCTGACGCCGGTTGCGCGGCTCGAACCCGTCACCGTGGGCGGCGTGGTCGTCGCCAACGCCACGTTGCACAACGAGGACGAGATCGCCCGCAAGGATATACGTGTCGGCGATTGGGTACGCATCCAACGGGCCGGCGACGTCATTCCCCAGGTTCTCGGGCCGGTTCTGGAAAAGCGGCCGAAAGAAGCCAAACCTTATCGGTTTCCGACCAAATGCCCGGTGTGCGGTTCGGCGGCAATCCGCGAGATCGATCCCGAGACCGGGACGGCCGACGTCGTGCGCCGCTGCACCGGCGGCCTCGTCTGTCCGGCGCAGGCGGTCGAGCGCCTGAAACATTTCGTGTCGCGGCACGCATTCGACATCGAAGGGCTCGGCGAGAAACAGATCGAGCAATTCTACCGCGACGGGCTGATCGCCAAGCCCGCCGACATCTTCGCGCTCGCCGAGCGCGACGCGAAGGCGGCGAGGAAGCTGAAGGACCGCGAAGGCTACGGCGAAACTTCGGTGCGCAATCTGTTCGCGGCGATCGAGGCGCGCCGGCGGATCCCGCTCAATCGGTTCATCTATGCTTTGGGAATCCGCCACGTCGGGGAAACCAATGCGCGCCGGCTCGCCCGTCATTTCGGGACGTTCGCGGCGCTTCGCGCGACCGCGCGCGCCGCCAAGGAGGGTTCCGAGGCCCGTGCCGAGATCGACAATATTGAGGGGTTAGGGGAGGTCGTGGCGGAGGCAGTCGCCGATTTCTTTGCCGAGAAACACAACGAGGATGAGCTCGACGCGCTGCTCTCCTATGTGACGCCGCTGCCGATGGAAGAAGTGGCTTCGGCAAGTCCGGTGGCCGGCAAGACGATCGTCTTCACGGGGTCTCTCGAACGCATGACGCGTGACGAGGCCAAGGCGCAGGCCGAACGGCTCGGTGCCAAGGTGGCTGCCTCGGTCTCTTCCAAGACGGATCTTGTCGTCGCCGGCCCCGGCGCCGGCTCCAAGCTCGCCAAGGCCGCCGAACTCGGGATCGAAACGATCGACGAAGAGCAGTGGCTAAAGCTCGCCGGAGCTACGGATTGAGCCTGCCGGACGAGAAAGGTCGATGCCAAACGGCCGATCTCATTCCGGGACGAGGATGGCATAGCCGGCAAATCTTCTCAAAGCCGCTCGCCGTTCTTTTGAGACGAAGCACATGCGAATGATCGAGACAATTTTGAGCAACATCGGCAAGCGCATCGGCCGATGAAGGCGGTCGCCTTCTTCCATGAGATAGCGAATTTCTCTAAGATGCCAGCGATGCGCCTCGAAAAATCCGAACCAATCCTCAGGTTTGAACTTGAAAGGCGCATTTTGCATTCTTTTTCCAAGTAGTCGCTGACGGAATTTGATCACGTGGGGAGAGAAATAGTCGACGATCCAGTAGCGTGCATGATCCAACGCCCTGAGATCGTCTGCCAAGGAAGCGACATCTTCGACGCTGAGGTAGGGCAAGACGCCTTCCGTGAGAATCAACAGTTTTTTCGCGCGCGCATTGATGCTCGCGAGCATTTGCCGACGCTCAGGCACTTTGGCCAAGTCAAGTTTTATCCGCTCAAGCTGGCAGCGCGGATTTTCATCCGATAGCCGCTTCTGCTTGAAGGCGATAACATCCGGATAATCGGCTTCGATCCAGACCAGCGAGTTCGGAAGATCCATGCGATAAGGGCGGGTATCCAATCCCGCGCCGAGGTTCAGAACCATGTCCACCCCTTCGGAGATCGCAGATCGGATATAGTCGTCGATGATACATGTGCGGATCACGACTGCCCAATTCGTTGCAAACCACTTGGGCATCGACTGCGCGATATCCTTGCCCCGATCTCCGGCGAGAAAGCCGGCCAACGGATCGCGAAAAAGAGCATCGGACCTTTGGCTTTCGAGCGCGCGGTAATGAGCAATCCAAAACGCGGTGTCCGACACATTTTCGATCAAATCGGCCACGTCTCTCACCTTTCCAACGGCGAAGCTCTGCAATGGACCGCGGCCGGAACGCGATTCCGAAAGCTACAGATCGCGCCCGCTAGTTTTTAGCGTCGGGAGTGGCGGAACTTGCCGCGGGGCAGGTTCAGCCGCCCTGATACGAACAAGATCTGGCTGGAGCTTGGTCTCGAAAAGGTGCAGAACTTTTACGCCTGATCACAAAATAATGTTGGAGCGCGCTTTCGCCAAATATGGCCGCCTCCGACAGGAGGGGGTAGGCGATGCGAAATCGATGGCTGATTCTGGAAGCTGCTTTGGGCACGGCGCTTTTGCTGCCGATTGCGAGTTCGGCGCAGACCCTATCCGTGCCGCCAAGTTGGGCGCCGAGTTTGGCGCAAAGCCCGACAATGCCGGAGCCGTCAGCGCCTGCCGCGGCTCCCGCGAATCAGGCCGCAGCGCCCGCCAGCCCGGCCACGCAAACCAAACCGGCCGAAAAGCTCAAGACCAGAGCGGCGGCGCAACCAAGCGCCGCCAAAACGGCGAAAGCCAAGCCGCACGGCCCGGCGGCGCCCGTCGCCCAAACCGCAGTCCCCGCCGCGGCCACTGGCGAAGCGGCTGCCAAGCCGAGAGGAACGCGCAGACACATTGGCGCCGAAAACGCGGCGCACGGGCCGCGCGATATCGTCGCTACCATCTATAAAGTGTCGGCCGGCAAGGACGGCGGCTACGACGGACCGTCTGCCTTCGACAACGGCAGGATCCGGAAACTCTATTTCTCGAAAGGCCTCATTGCCGCGATGGCGGCGACGGAAAAAAAGACGCCAGGCGGCTCGATTCTCAATTTCGATCCGATCACGAATTCGGAAGGCCCGGATGTCGAGAATCTGAACATTGCGCTCGAATCGGAGAAGGCGGATCGAATGAGCGTCGCGGCGCACTTCAGTTCGGCGAGCGATTCTTCGATCATCCACTACGATTTCGTCAAAGAGGGCAAGCTCTGGAAGCTCGACAATATCCGCGGCGAGATCGTCGGCCAGCAAGGCCAGTGGTCGCTGCGCGAGATCCTCCAGAACGACGCGCAGCGCTCCTGATCATTTGCGGATCGGCCGCGTGGCGCGCCTAAGCCAAGTGCGCAAGGCGGGCTCGACCCGCGGCGATAGCGCCCCGCGCACGCGCGCGTGATAGGCGTTGAGCCAGGCGATCTCGTCGTTCTCGAGGAGCTTCGGTTCGATCAGCGCAAGATCGATGGGCGCCAGCGTCAGCGTCTCGAAGCCGAACATCTCGTGCTCCGCGCCGTTGATTTTGCGCGGCGTCACTGCGACCAAATTTTCGATGCGGATGCCGAATTCCCCTGCCTTGTAGTAGCCGGGCTCGTTCGAAACGATCATCCCGGCTTCAAGCGGAACGCCGCCCAATTTCGAGATCCGCTGCGGCCCTTCGTGAACGGAGAGATAGGCGCCGACTCCGTGGCCGGTGCCGTGCTCGAAATCGAGTCCCGCCTGCCAAAGGGCAAGCCGCGACAGCGCGTCGATCTGCGCGCCCGAGGTACCCTTCGGGAAAACGGCGCGGGCGATGGCGATGTGGCCTTTGAGCACGCGGGTGAAGCGGTCGCGCATTTCGCGCGTCGGCGCGCCGACCGCAAGCGTACGGGTAACGTCGGTCGTTCCGTCCTCGTATTGGGCGCCCGAGTCGATGAGAAAGATGCCCTTCTTGATCTTGCGGTTCGAGGCGACCGTGACGCGATAATGCGGGATTGCCGCGTTCGGGCCGGCCGCCGAAATCGTCGGAAAGGAGAGGTCCTTCAAGAGCGGCGACCGGCGGCGGAACGTCTCAAGCGCTTGGGCGGCGTCGATCTCGGTGATCCGGCCCTTCGGCGCTTCGATGCTGAACCAGTGCAAAAATCGCAGCAGGGCGACGGCGTCGCGCAGCTGCGCGCGGCGCGCCCCATCGATCTCGACTCGGTTTTTGCGCGCCTTCATCAGCGCGATCGGATCGGCTCCGATCTGCGGTTCGCCGCCCGCCTCCTTCAGTAGACGTGTGAGCTTTACGGGTGCGCTCGCCGCATCGAAGAGGACGCGCTTGCCCTCTTTTCCCAACGCCAGGAGGTCGGCTTCGAGCCGCGCCGGTTGGGCTGCCTCCGCAAGATCGTCGAGGTAGCCGAGAACTTCGGGTCCAAGTTTCGCCGCATCCACATAGAGCCGCGGCTTGCCCTCCTTGCGGATCAACGCGAAGGCCAAAGGCAACGGCGTATAGGCGACGTCCTTGCCGCGGATGTTGAAGGCCCAGGCCACCGCATGCGGGTCGCCGACCAGAAGCGCGTCGGCGTTGCCGAGCGCGGCGCGAATGCGCGCCAGCTTCTTCGGCGCGGGCTCCCCGGCAAATCGTGCCGGATGGCGATGGATCGCGCCCAGCGGTGCGGCCGGCCGATCACGCCAAATCGCGTCGATCGGATTTTCCGCGACGGCGACGAGTTCGGCGCCTGCCGCCGCGGCGGCCTTTTCAAATCGTTCGATTTGCCCGGGCGTATGCAGCCAAGGATCGTAGCCGAGTTTCACGCCTCGGCTTGCATGTTTCTCAAGCCATTTCTCCGGGCTCGTGGCGGCGAGCGGCACAGGCTCGATGCGCGAAAGGTCGACCTGCTCCTTGGCTTGCAGCGTATAGCGCCCGTCGACGAAGAGAACGGCTCGATCCTTGAGAATAATTGCAAGCCCCGCCGAACCGCTAAAACCGGTAAGCCAAGCAAGCCGTTCCTCGCAGGGCGGCACGTTTTCGTCCTGATGCCGGTCGGCGCGCGGTACGAGAAAGCCCGATAGACCCTGCCGGGCAAGCTCCTTGCGCAGCGCCGCGAGCCGCGCCGCGGATTGCGAAGAATCGGCGGTGTCGGCGAAGGACTGGTAGAGACTCTCGAACATGGCCCAAGTATCGCACGATCGGCGAAGGATCGCACGATCCGCGCAATTGATCCGTTCGCGGAATCCGAGTCTAACCCGCTTGCGGCTCGGCAGCGTCATCGAGTCGATGCGCGGGGCAGGTCTTGGCCGCCCAGCGCGGACCCATGTCGTGCACCTGCGCCTCTAGACATTCGACGTCGAGCCGCAGCGCGGCGCCGCCCGAAAAGGTGAGAGTCACGTGCCCGGCCGGCGGGTCGTTGGGCGTATACACCACGCTGAGCAGGTTGAGGCAGGTGTCCTTGGCGTTCTGATCGAAGCCGGTGCACGTCGCTTTGAGCACCCGCTCGAAATGCAGCCCGGCGCGACAGCGTTCGTTCTTGCCTTCCGCCGCCGCAACCCAGTCGAAGCGCGCCGCGACCAAAGCGAACCGCTGCGAGTGCGGCAGGTAGGCCATGTCCGCCACCTTGACGAGCGAATCCTGAAGATTGGCGGATATGATCGCCAGGTCTTCGGTGTCGAGCGCGATGAGGCGCAAACAATCGGGCATTACGGCGATCCTCCGGGTTTTCCCCAGGATCTGTGCCTGCCGCCGCCCAAGTTCAAGCGGGGCTAACCGTTTCCGGAGATGCGCTCGACGATGGCACCGCAGCGGCCAAGCTTCTTTTCGAGATGTTCGAAACCGCGGTCGAGGTGATAGACGCGGTTGACCATCGTCTCTCCGCGCGCCGCCAGCGCTGCGATGACGAGCGATACCGAGGCGCGCAGATCGGTGGCCATGACGGGCGCGCCTTGCAATTCGGCAACCCCTTCGACGTGCGCGACGTCGCCGTCGAGCTTGATCCGCGCTCCGAGCCTGGCAAGCTCCTGGACGTGCATGAAACGGTTCTCGAAGATCGTCTCGGTAATCCGCGAGCGGCCCTTGGCCTTGGTCATCAAGGCCATGAATTGCGCCTGCAGATCGGTCGGAAAGCCGGGGAAGGGCGCGGTCGAAATATCGACCGGCGCGATCCCGGCGCCGTTGCGGCGGACGCGGATGCCTTGATTGGTGACCGCGACGTCGGCGCCGGCCTGGCAGATCGCATCGAGCGCGCTTTGAAAAAGATCGGGCGGAGCGCGCTCCAGCAGCACGTCGCCGCCGGTCATGGCGACGGCAATCGCATAGGTGCCGGCTTCGATCCGGTCCGGCACGACGCTGTGATTCGCGCCACGGAGCGCACCGACGCCTTCAATCTCGATGGTCGGTTGCCCGGCGCCTTTGATCTTGGCGCCCATCTTGATGAGACAGGCGGCGACATCCGCCACTTCCGGTTCGCAGGCGGCGTTGGTGATCAACGTATGGCCCTTGGCGAGCGATGCCGCCATCAGCGCGGTATGAGTTCCTCCGACAGTCACTTTCGGGAAGTGGATCTCGCCGCCTTGCAAGCCGTTCTTGGCGCGGGCATGAACGTAGCCGGCTTCGATAGCGACTTGCGCGCCAAGTTTTTCGAGCACCATGAGAAGGAGATCGACCGGCCGCGTGCCGATGGCGCAGCCGCCCGGCAGCGATACGCGCGCCTCGCCCATCCGCGCCAGCAGCGGCGCGACCACCCAGAAACTCGCCCGCATCTTGGCGACGAGATCGTAGGGAGCGGTGATATCGACGATCTGGCGCGCCGCGAGGTGCAGCGTGCGGCTCGCCTGCGGATCGTCGCCCGGCTTGCGCCCGTCGACGCTGTAATCGACGCCGTGATGGCTCAAGATCTGCAGCAGCATGCCGACGTCGGCGACGCGCGGCGTATTTTCCAGCGTCAGCGTCTCGTTCGTCAGCAAGGAGGCGATCATCAACGGCAACGCCGCGTTCTTGGCGCCGGAGATCGAAATCGTGCCTTCGAGCGTACGGCCGCCGACGATGCGGATGCGATCCATAGTCCCCCCAACGCCGACCTAGTCCGGCAATTTCGTTCGGCCCTCGGCGGCGCGGCGGCCGCGTTCCTGCGCCTTGCGGCGACGCAGATTCTCGCGCAGAGCTGCGGCGAGCCGCTGCTTGGCATTTACCGATTTTGTCTTCGCTGCGTTGCGATCCGCGGCTTTTCCCAGATCAGCCACCAATCCCTCGGTTTTTCCGGAAGGGCGCGAACCTTTATCTATCATGAACAAACATTAAGACTTTGCCGACAACCCCACAAGCGTCGCCGAAAAAATGCTCGAACTGCTGGGGATCGCTCGCCTTTTGCGCGCCAGGCTTGCCTTGCCTATTGGCGCAGTGCGTGCGAGATAACCGGGCCGCAGGCGCCTTTTGCACCCGACGGGCTGCAGTAGCTCAGTGGTAGAGCACTCCCTTGGTAAGGGAGAGGTCGAGAGTTCGATCCTCTCTTGCAGCACCAGTTAACTGGCTTGAAATTACGGGGCCTTTACGAGTTTGCGGAAATTCCGACGAGCTCGCCACGATGCCGGCAAATGCCAAACATTGCCGCTGAATGCAGCGTTCTGATCATTTCGGACGCGCGAGTTCACGGTTTGTCGGCCGGACCGCGGTGCGGCGGCGCTCCCGCTTCCCATTGCAACCAGCCAACTCTAGCACAATCAATGGTTTCGAAACCGATTGTTATCTTTCTTGCCGGTAAGTTCCGAGGGTCTAACACGCACGAGCCCGCGAACATGGTCGAGAATGCTGCCGGAAATTTTGAGGAGCATGCTGCGTCGGATAGCGTTCGGCTGCAGCGAGCCGAAGCCATCGTCAACCCGGCGTCCGGGCTTGCCAACGATTACCTCAATCTCTTCAATGAGATCGTAATGATGATCGAGCAGTTGCCGGCGATGCCGGAATTGATCGATGACATTCTGCGCTGGCGGCCGGTCAGCTACCAAGAATATTTCGCGAGTTCCGTTCTTCCCGGGCGCACCTCGGCGCTCGAGGCCTACAGCGCGCTTGACGCCTCCTTCCGGAGAGATTTCGAAGGCGTCGTTGCCGATCTCGATCGCCGCGCCGTTGGCGCCGTCGTGGCGATCCGCCGCCAGCACAAGATGCACGGCGGCTGCACTTCGACGGCGATGCAAGAAATTTGCGCGCGCGCCGGCGAAGCGCTGCGTGAAGTCCTGCTTAAGGCGACCGATCTCGTCAACCACGGCACCCACGCGCCGCGCGAATCCCAGCAGGAGCGCGCCGACCGGCTGCTCTATGGCAAGCTGCGCCGCTTCGGCTGAGCGCATGCGCGCATGCGATGGCTTTGGCCTCCGGCGCGCCGCGAAAAATTGATCACCGCCGCCATCTGCGCCGGCCCACGCCATCCCTCGGTGATCGCGCGACCTTCTTGACGACACGTAGCAAAACTGCGCCTCTGCGCAGCGCGTGAACAAGAGCGGTACGTTTCTGCCGAATGCTTACCGAGAAAACGAGGCGAGCGACTCTGTATCTTGGCCCCGATGCGGCGGGTCTTGCCGATGCGGCGCGGCTGTTGCGCGCCGGCGGCCTCGTCGCCTTTCCGACCGAGACGGTCTACGGACTTGGCGCCGACGCGACCTCAAACGCGGCGGTCGCCGAGGTCTACGCGGCAAAACGCCGGCCGGCGGTCAATCCGCTGATCGCGCATCTTGAAAACCGCGCCGCGGCCGCGACGCAAGGCATATTCACGCGCGAGGCGGCGGCGCTCGCCGAGGCGTTCTGGCCCGGGCCGTTGACGCTCGTCCTGCCGCTTGCGCCGGGCGCGACCGTATGCGCGCTTGCCCGCGCCGGGCTCGCCAGCGTCGCGCTGCGCGTCCCCGCCCATCGCGTCGCGCAAGCTCTACTCGCCGCGACGCGCCTGCCGCTCGCCGCGCCTTCGGCCAATCTGTCGGGCCACGTCAGTCCGGTAAACGCGGCGCATGTGCGCGAAGACCTCGACGGGCTCATTGATGCGGTCATCGATGCCGGGAGCGCGCAAGTGGGCGTCGAATCGACGATCGTCGCCTGCCTCGGCGCCGCGCCGCAGCTTTTGCGGCCGGGCGGCATTTCGCGCGCCGCGATCGAGGAGGTGCTGGGGCGGCCGCTGGCGGCACATTCGGAACAGGGTGCGCCGCGCGCCCCAGGCATGCTTGCGTCGCATTACGCACCCCGCGCCCGCCTGCGGCTCGAAGCGGCAAGCGTGGAGGAGGGCGAAGCCGGACTCGACTTCGCCGGGCGATTCGAGAAGGCCGCGCGCGTCCTTGATCTGTCGCCGCGCGGCGATCTTATGGAAGCCGCCGCCAATCTATTCGCCTATTTGCGCGCGCTCGATCGGGAGGGCCACGCGACGATCGCCGTGGCGCCGATCCCCGCGACCGGTCTCGGCGAGGCAATCAACGACCGGCTGCGCCGCGCGGCGGGAGGACGAGCGGCGTGATCGGCAATTTCGTTTGAGCATGCGCGACGCGGAGCGTATGGAAGCGGGATCGGCGCGTCGGTCTCCCCTTGAGCCGTCCTGAGAGGTACCGCGAAACGGCGGCGCGCCGCCGAACCGGAATTTCGTTTGGCCGATGAAAGACGTTCAAAGCGCGATCGAGGAACCGCAGGCCGCCGTCGTTCGCGCCTGTCTCGATAAGATTCTAGGCTGTCCGCTTTTCGCGCAAGCCGAACGCCAGCAGAGATTCCTGAATTATCTCGTCGAACAAACGCTTACAGGCCGGGGCCATCGGCTCAAGGGCTATTCGATCGGCGCGGCGGTATTCGATCGAACCGATGATTTCGATCCTCGAATCGACGCGATCGTGCGCGTCGAGGCCACCAGATTGCGGTCGAAGTTGCGAGAATATTATGATGATTTCGGCCGCCTGGACGAGGTTCGCATCGAGCTTCCCAAGGGATCCTACGAGCTCAAGTTCTGCTTTCCAGCCAAGACCGGAGCCTCGGACGAGGCCCGATCGGCGTCGGCGCAAGCAACGGCGAGCAGCCGGACGCCGCAAAACCTGATGCCGGCGATCGCCGTGCCAAGCGACAAACCTTCGCTTGCCGTCCTTCCCTTTGCCAATTTGAGCCGAGATCCGGACCAGGATTATTTTGCGGACGGGATGACGGATGATCTGATCACCTCGCTGTCGCAGCTCTCCGGTTTGCTCGTGATCGGGCGTCAGTCGGCATTTGTCTACAAGCACAGCAGCAAGGACGCGCGTGAGATTGCGCGCGAGCTTGGCGTTCGATATTTGCTCGAGGGCAGCGTTCGCCGCTTGGAACATCGTGTTCGCATCAACGCGCAGCTCGTCGAAGCGGCACGTGGACTGCAGGTTTGGGCGGAACGCTATGACCGTGATCTCGAAGACATCTTCGCTCTGCAAGACGACGTCACACAGCGGATCGTCGAGGCATTGGAGGTGCAACTTTCGGACGCCGAATCACGGACTCTCGTTCGCACTGCAAAGATAAATATCGAAGCCCATGACCTCGTGCTTTGTGGTCTTGAGCGATATTGGGAATATTCGCTTGAATCGATAGAGGCCGCGCAGGAATTCTTCATGAAGGCGCTGGAGGCCGATCCAACCTATGGAACCGCCCATGCTTGGATCGCGCGAGCTTATCTTTACCGATACTCGACCTTCTATTTCGGTCGCCCCGAGCTGCGCGAACTCGGCTTTCATCATGCCAACAAGGCGGTCGAATTCGCGCCGCTGCTTCCGTTCAGCTATTCGATACTAGGGTGGGCTCATTTCTGGCGCGGACGAAGCATCGAAGCCTTGGGCGCCTCGCGTCGTGGTGTGGAAATGGACCCTAATAATGCCGATGCGCATTTGTTCCTCTCGGTCATCCTCGGATGCACTGGGCACGGCGACGAAAGCGTGGAATGCGCACAAAAAGCGATGCGCCTTAATCCACATCCGACGACCTTCTATCTCTGGGCGCTTGGCATGGGCCGTTTCGCCCAAGCGCGCTATGAAGACGCCGCCGCGGCTTTCAAGGCGGGATTTGATCTCGCCCCAAGCTTCGGTCCTAATGAGCAATGCCTGGTTGCCACATATGGCCTTCTCGGACGCCTCGCCGAGGCAGCGCCTCATTGCGAGACAATATTGAAGAAGCAGACTCCGGATTTGATCAGGTTAAGGTGGCAAACGTGCTTCCACGATAAAACGCTCGCCGAGCGCTTCCGCGATGGATCGGTGCGGGTCGGGCTTCTGCCGACATCCTTTACGATGATCGA
>JASHUD010000059.1 GCA_030040215.1 Methylovirgula sp. | reverse complement strand
AAGATCTCGCAATAGGGACGGGGATCCTCGATCTCGTCGGCGGCGGCGCCGGCAAACTGATCGGCGGTGACGTTGCGGATGTTGTTGCCGGAGGTCTGAATCGCGTGCATCTCGACGCTGGCGAGTTCGCTCAGAATCGCCGGGCAATCGGCGAGCGCCGGCCAGTTAAATTGGATGTTTTGCCGCGTCGTGAAGTGTCCATAGCCGCGATCGTAGCGGCGGGCGATGTGGGCGAGCATGCGCATCTGCCGCGACGCCAGCGTGCCGTAAGGAACGGCAATGCGCAGCATGTAGGCGTGCAATTGCAGATAGACGCCGTTCTGCAGCCGCAGCGGCCGGAATTGCTCGTCGGTCAGTTCGCCGGCAAGGCGCCGGGCCACCTGATCCTTGAACTGCGCGACCCGCTCGGCAACGAAAGCGGCGTCGAATTCGTCGTAGCGGTACATATCACCTCCGCTCGGCCGTCCCGTAGGCGATGCTCGGCCCCAAGGCGCGAATCGCATCGCGCAAGCTCACGGCCCGGCGCGCTCCCGCTTCTTCGACGACCGCGACCGCAAACGGATCGACGATCAAATTGGCGGCGACCGCGGCGCGGCCCTTTTCGAGCCCCGCCTCACACTCCGCCTCATTTGCGAAAATCGTAGCCGCTTCAAGCCGTTCGACCCAATGGTCCCGGGGGCCGAGATAGACGACGATTCCGTCCCTAAGGCGGTTGGCCGAAACAACCTGCAACATGCTGCGTTGAAATCCGAAAAAAGCCCTTAAGCAAAGCATATAGAACGAAGCGCACGATTTTGCCAGAACCGTCGTGAGATTTGAGCTATATCACGCTTACGATCTGTAGAAATTCTTTGACCCGCAGTGAGCGGGCGATGAACCTATCTCGTTATAATGGGGAAAAGCGAGCGCGGGCCAAAGGCTCGCGCGAGGAGGCATATTGGTCGGCATCGACGTCCAATCGCTGATCGTGCGGCATGGATATGCCGCAGTGTTTCTCGTCGTGATGCTGGAGGGGGCCGGCTCGCCGCTGCCTGGCGAAAGCGCCCTTGTTCTGGCGGCGATCTATGCCGGCGCGACGGGGCATCTTCACATTGCGCTGGTGGTGGGGCTTGCCGCGCTGGGCGCCGTCATCGGCGGCAGTTGCGGCTTCTGGTTCGGCCGAAACGTCGGCGCAAAATTTTTGGCGCGCTACGGCAGATACATCGGGCTTACGGCCAATCGTCTTGCGCTAGGCCATTATCTCTTCGAGCGCTATGGCGGGAAGATCGTTTTTTTCGGCCGCTTCATCGCGGTGCTTCGCGTTCTTGCGGCGCTGCTTGCCGGCCTGAACAGATACGATTGGCGCTCCTTTTTCTTTTTCAATGCCGCAGGCTCCATAGCTTGGGCGACGATCATGGGCTTCGGAGGCTATTTCTTCGGCAATGCCATGCGTCGCGTCAGCGGTCCGCTCGAGGCGATCGGATTGATTGTCGCGGTCGGCGCCATATTCGGCTTTTGGCTCTGGTTCCGGCAGCAGGAGAGAAAAATGGAGGAGCGATTGACGGTCCTCGCGCTGCAGGAACGCAAGCGCGAGCTCGGTCATAAAAATGCGTCCTGAAGCGGCCGGCGGGACCGGGTCGCTCTGATTGCGGAACAGACCGTTGCGCCATGCGTTGGCCCGCCGAATTGGGAGATAACCCATGACCGGCCAAGCTCAAACTACGGCGCAGGCGTGCGGCATGGCTGCCGCGCTTTTCGTGCTTGTCTTTGCGGCAGTCGCACTGGCGCAAAGCCCGGGCTCGGCGGCAAAGCCCAACTCAACCATTCCGGAGAAGCAGCACATGGGGCCGGTCAACCCGCCCGCCACGACAAGCGACGGTGTAATCACCCCCAAAACGAACACAGATCCCGGAATGACGAAACAGCCGCCGCCACAGAATCCGGACGAAACGCCCGTCATCCCGCCGCCCAAAGGCACGGGCGGCGCGCCGCAGTGATCGCTCAGTAAGAAGCAATCGCCGAAAATGGTACTGCGGCAGACGGAAGTCAGAGGCCGTCGATTGCGCGGCGTTACGCTGCCGTCGCGAAGAGATCGTAAGCGTCGGAGCGCTCGACCTTGACGGTGACGATGTCGCCGACGCGCAGCGGGCGGCGGCTCGTGATCTTCACCTTGCCGTCGATTTCCGGCGCATCGCCTTGACTGCGCCCTTCCGCGTGATCGCGTTCGACGCAATCGATGATCGCGGCAATATGCCGGCCGATCTTGTTTTTGAGCCGCCGCGCGCTGATCGCCTGTTGATGCTGCATGAAGCGGCGGTAGCGATTCTCGCGGACGTCTTCGGGGACCGCCGGCAAGCGAAGATCGTTGGCGGCGGCACCGGCAACCGGCTCGTAGCGGAACGCGCCGACGCGGTCGATGCGCGCTTCGTCGAGCCATTCGAGAAGAACCTCGAAATCCCGCTCCGTTTCCCCGGGAAATCCGACGATAAAGGTCGAACGCAAGGTGAGATCGGGGCAAGCTCGGCGCCACGCTTTAATCCGCTCCAGCGTTTTTTCCTGATCGCCGGGGCGGCGCATCGCCCGCAGCACGCTGGGACTTGCGTGCTGAAAGGGAACGTCGAGATAAGGCAAGATCTTGCCTTGCGCCATCAGCGGCAGAACTTCATCGATATGTGGATAAGGGTAGACGTAATGCAGGCGGATCCAAAGACCGAGCGAACCCAATTCGCGCATCAAGTCGATGAATTTGGCGCGTACTTGCCGCCCGGCGTAGGCGCTTTGCGCATAGGAGAGATCGAGGCCGTAAGCGCCGGTATCCTGGGAAATCACCAGCAGCTCCTTGACGCCGGCGGCGGCGAGTTTTTCGGCTTCGCGCAACACCTCTCCCGCCGGTCGCGAAACGAGCCTGCCGCGCAGCCGCGGGATGATGCAGAAGGAGCAGCGATTGTTGCAGCCTTCGGAAATCTTCAGATAGGCGTAATGGCGCGGCGTGAGCTTGATGCCTTGCGGCGGCAGGAGATCGAGGAACGGATCGTGCGGCGCGGCGACCGCGGCATGCACGGCGGCGAGCGTCGATTCGTAGGCCTGCGGTCCGGTGACGGAAAGAACGTTGGGAAACGCGGCGCGGATCGTGCCTTCTTCGGCACCCATGCAGCCGGTGACGATCACCTTGCCGTTCGCTTCCAACGCGGCGCCGATCGCGTTGAGCGATTCGGCTTTGGCGCTGTCCAGAAAGCCGCAGGTGTTGACGATGACGGCGTCGGCACCCGCATGGCTCTTTGCAAGCTCGTAGCCTTCGGCACGCAGCCGCGAAATGATTCGCTCGCTGTCGACGAGCGCCTTCGGGCAGCCGAGCGAAACGAAGGAGATTTTCGGCGCGGGTTTGTCGAGATCGGCGTTGAAATCGGGGAGGGCGTCGGTCATGGCGCTGCGATGCCATGCCTGCTTCCGTCTTGCAACTGAAGCGATCGGTTCACGCCAAGCGGCGGCTAAAATGCCCGGTCGCCGACATGCGAAGGGCCCGGCGATCGGCCGGGCCCTCTTGCCTGGGCTTTAATATTTCGCGACGACCGGCGTTGGCGGCGGCGCGAGATCGAACTTGTAGCTGAATCCGACTTCCACCTCGTTGTCGTAGACATGCAGGTGGACGTAGTTCCCCGGATAAGTATTCACCAGATACTCATTGAATGCGCCGAAGTTGGTGTAGCGATATTCGGCACGGATCGACCAATTGGGATCGAGCGCATATTCGACACCGCCGCCGACCGTCCAACCGACGCGCCCAGTCGAGAAAGAATCAAACCCCGCTGGCTTCGCCGGAAGAGCAAGTGCGAAGGGGAAGCCCGCGCCCGCAAAGGCCGGGGACGCATAGGTATTTTCTATGTCCGCGAACTCCGCGCCGCCGGTCGCGTAGAACAGCACGCGGTCCCAGGCGAAGCCGACTCGGCCGCGAATCGAACCTTGGACCGGAATGCGGGTCGTATAGGAAGTGAAGGGCGCGACTCCGCCGGGATCGGCCCCCGAGCCATCGTAGCTCGAGCCTTCGACGTCGCCTTCGATACCGAGGACGAATTGGCTGATCTGATAATTGTACCCGGCGTGCAGACCGCCGACGACGCCGGACCCATCGTAACCCGGCAAATGTTCGACGTAAACGCCTGGATCCGTGTAGAGATCACCAACCGTCCGGCCCCACTCGTAACCGACCTGACCGCCGACATAAAAGCCGGTCCACGTGAAGACCGGAGGCGGAGGCGGCGCAAAAACCGGCGGCCCCTTGGTATTCGGGAGGTCGGCTGCGAAGGCCGAACTAGCGAGGCCGAAAAAGGCGGTGGTTGTTAAAAGCGCTCTGCGCATGGGAGAATCCTCCCTCTCGAAAAATTGATCGCTAAACGTGGCAATAAGGGTCGCCCACGGCAATCGATTTTTCGCTGGGAAGCGGAACAAGGAACGTTATTTTGCGATCTGTGCCAATTGCGCCACGCACAACGCAGCCGAGCGGTCGCAAAAAGGACCCGGCCGCGAGGCCGGGTCCCTTCCTACTACGCTACGACGCACTCAGTACTTGGAAACGATGGGAGCCGGGGGAGCGAACAAATCGAACTTGTAGCTGAAGCCGACTTGAACCCGATTGTCCGTTTCGCGTCGGCTGGCGGTATCGCCGGGTGCCGAGGCCACCAGGAAATCGTTCACACGGCCGAAGTCCGTGTAGCGATATTCGGCACGCAGCGACCAATTGTTATCAATCGCATATTCGACGCCGCCGCCGGCCGTCCATCCGGTGCGTTCCCGCCACAAGCTGTCGAACCCGCCAAGGCCCGTATAGGTGTCGTGGAAATCGCCGAATGCCACGCCGCCGGTGCCGTAGAACAGCACGCGGTCCCAAGCGTAGCCGACCCGGCCGCGAATCGAAGCCTCGACCGGCTCACGGCTGGTATAGCCGACCAAGCCAGTGCCGTTGCCGCCGCTATAGCTCGCGCCGTCGACGTCGCCTTCAATGCCGAACACGAACTGGCTGAACTGGAAATTGTAGCCGACATGGCCACCGCCGACGACGCCGCTTTCGCTGCTGCTCGGCAAACCAACCGGGCCACCGGCTGTATACAGCGTCGGCGACGTGTTGCCCCACTCATAGCCGACCTGGCCGCCGATATAGAGGCCGCTCCAGGTAAATACGGGCGGCGGCGGCGGCGTATAGACCGGCGGCGCTTTGGTGTTGGGCAGATCGGCCGCGAACGCCGTGCCCCCGGCGGCGCAAACCAGCGCCGATGCGACGAGAAATCTACGCAACATTGATATCCCCTCCACGAGTTTCGAGCCTAAGGCAGGTAATTCGGTTTCGAACGCGCATCAATAGACTTAAGAGCAAAAATCCAAACAAAAGATTTTTATTCGTAAGTTCTGTCGCCGATCTGCAACAGATTCTTTAGTAGCTGCCGCCTATCGCCATAGTAAACATTTGGTTAACACAAGCTCATCGCCCAATTGCGGCATCCTTAGGATTGAACTGCGGCGGAGAGGGGATCTTCAAAAGCCATAAATTTGACGGCGATCAACTTTCAGTTAACTAGGGTTACTGTCCGTGTTGGGTCTCCGGCACGGGTAGTCGGCTCCGCCTGCGTTTCGATTCGTCAACGCGCATGCCACGGCAAAGTTTCTTGGAAGGACTGGTTCGGCGCGGCGAGATCAGCGATCTTGCGTGGAGCGCACCGATCGTCGGCGCGGGATCGATGCGGCGAAGGAAGGGTGGCCGAGCGGTTTAAGGCAGCGGTCTTGAAAACCGCCGCGGGTGAAAGTCCGCCGTGGGTTCGAATCCCACCCCTTCCGCCAAACCTGCGTTCGCCCAAATGCGCGACCATTCGCGATGCCCGAATTTTTCAGTGACTTGAACGCCTGACCTGTCTGTAGGTGTTCGCGTTCGTTCTCTACCAATCCGCGTCAGGTGTTGGGGTAAATGTTAGGGGGCGGGGTGGCGCAGACTCAAAACAGACTCTCAGCGCGAATGGTAGCGACGATCGCGAAGGCGGGGCGCCACTCGGACGGCAACGGTCTTTATCTCGTCGTCGATCGCAGCGGCGCGCGCCAGCGATCCCCGGCATTTGGGGAACTCTCTATGAGCTAGCTGATTCGATTGCTAACCGGTGCCGGGTCTACCCTCTGGATCATTCTGGGAAGGAATCAATTCGCCGCAGCTATTGATGTAGCCCTGCTGTCCTTCGGTGTAATCGTTGCAGGGCTGCTGCCACGCCCCGCCCCTAGGAGGCGTCACCGCTTGCCAGTCGTAGGGCGAGACGTATCGGTCATAGCTTTGAGCGGATGCGCCAGACGTGATACAGATCGTCAACGCCGCCGCAGTCAAGATATAGAAAGCATTGTGCATCTTCAGGCTCCTTTGGACTGAAAATGCCACGCGGCAGCGGATAGTTCGCTTAAAATCGGTTTTCTAAAGCAGGTTTTAGAGTGCGCGCCATCTGCCTCTTCATGAACAGCACGTTGTCCAGCGCGTCGTCGCTTAGACTCGATTCACGCGAGAGAGGCGGAACAATGCGAGGACTACAATTAAATAGATTGCTCCGAACGGCGCGAACAGAATGAAGGTCAAAGGCCAGATATTAGACCTGTCCGCAAGCGCATGAACGCACCACAGAAAGATTGGAATTGCGATAAGCAATGGCGGTAAGGAGGCGAGCCTCCAGCCTCCGCCCAACCGCAGCGTGGCCCAAAGCTGCAAGAAAAGATAGGCTGGCACTGCGAGCGCGATAATCGAGCCCATGATTGCGCTTTCGTGGTCAGTGAACGCTTCGATCTTCCGTTCGCAACGGCTCTTATGAAACCGAGACGGCCGGCCGGTTCCCTCTCTTAGCTACAATCGCCGTGCGCCAATCCGGCATGACGCTCATCGCGCGGCCGCCGCATTGCGTGCAGACGAAGCGGCGGCGGGGCTAGCCTAGTGAGACGGGGGCGCCTCGTTGCTGCCCAAGTTGGCTTGGCGACACTGGCCGTCAAGATTACGATAGTCATTGCTGCGGAGGCCTGCTTCGTCGAACACAACACCGCCGGTGTTCAGCTTTAACCCATAGAGCATGATGCGCGTAGCGCCGTCCGGTGAGGTAATCACGGGCGT
>JASHUD010000058.1 GCA_030040215.1 Methylovirgula sp. | reverse complement strand
AGAAGGACGACAATGGTACCGTTCACAAACTGCTCTTCCATCCGGATCGTAACGGATTCATCTACAACCTCGATCGCGTCAATGGTGATCTCTACACCGTCGGCAAGATCGACAGCACGATGAACGAGTTCACGGGCGTGAACTTCAAGAACGGGCAACCGATCCGCGATCCGGAATACGCGACATACATGGACCATCTGGCGAAGGACGTCTGTCCGTCGGCCATGGGCTATCATGACCAAGCGCATGATTCCTACGATCCGACGAAGCAGCTCTTCTACATCAACGCCAACCATATCTGCATGGATTGGGAGCCCTTCATGCTTCCCTATCGTGCCGGTCAGTTCTTCGTTGGCGCGACGCTTCACATGTATCCTGGTCCGAAAGGCGATCGGCAGAACTATCTTGGTCTCGGCCAAGTCAAGGCCTACGACGCCGTGCATAACAAGTTCAAATGGCAGGTGCAGGAACGTTTCGCGGCTTGGGGTGGCTCGCTTTCGACGGCTGGCAACCTGATGTTCTACGGAACGCTCGACGGCTATATCAAGGCGCGTAACGCCGACACCGGCGAGCTGCTGTGGAAATTCAAGCTGCCCTCTGGCGTCATCGGTTATCCGATAACCTATGAGCACGACGGCATCCAATATGTCGCGATCAACTATGGGGTTGGCGGCTGGCCGGCGGTCGGTCTCGTCTTCGACCTGCAGGATCCGACAGCGGGCCTTGGCGCGGTCGGCGCGTTCAAGAACCTGCAGCATTGGACGCAGCAGGGTGGCGGCGTGATGGTCTTCTCGCTGAACGGCAAGAGCCCTTACACCGAGAACGTGAACCTTGATGAGTACAGCACCAAGGTCATCCAAGGCGGCGACTGAGAACTTCCTCCCCGCTCCGTCAGGTGTCATGGCTTTCCTGACGGAGCGGATTTTCGGAAGCACGGGCTCGGCCTTGAGCCGAGCCCGCATCGCCTACTCGCCCTTTCAACAAAAGTGTCACGATGATGGTTTCGATCATGTCGAAAGTAAAACGCTTGCGCCCCGTCTTGGGCGGGACTCTGGTCCTTCTCTCGTGGAGTGTAATCAGTTCCGCCGCCCCTCTTCCTACGCCTTCGCCGGCCAAGGATGCCGACGCGCTGCGTGTTTGCGCATCGGCAAATCAACCCCCCTATTCCGAGAAGGACGGTACCGGCTTTGAAAACAAGATCGCCTGGGCCGTCGCCCAGGCCATGGGGCGCCAGCTTCAGTTCGTTTGGACAAACCAACCGGCTATTTATCTTGTCAGAGATTTTCTCGACAAAAATGCCTGCGACGTCATCGTCGGGCTCGACACGGATGACGACAGAGTCCTGACGACCAAGCCCTATTATCGTGCCGGCTATGTATTCATCACCCGTGCCAGCCAAAACCTCGATATTCATTCGTGGAAGGATCCTCGGATCCTGAATTTCCACCACATTGCGGTCGGGTTCGGTACGCCGGGCGAACAGATGCTGAAAGAGATTGGAAAATACACCGATGACTTCAGTTATGAGAAGTCTTTGGTGAACTTCCGGTCGGCGCGCAACCAATATATCCAAGTCGATCCCAAGCGCATGGTTGCCGAGGTTGCCAGCGGCAACGCCGAAATCGCGGTCGGTTTCGCTCCCGAGGTCGCGCGCTACGTCAAGGAATCAGCCGTGCCATTGCGCATGACGCCTGTCGATGACGATACGGCGATGAGCACCGGCCAGAAGATTCCGCAGGAATTCGATCAATCGATGGGCGTTCGCAAGGATGACAAGGCTCTCCAGGCAGAGCTCAACGACGCGCTCGTCAAAGCAAAGCCCGATATCGAATCAATCCTCAAGGATGAAGGAATCCCTCTCCTCAAACTCCATTCCTAGATCCATGTATGTCGATGTCCCGCCGACTTTACCGAAGCCCGGGTCATGTCCGTCATTAACGAGAGTCATCAATTCCATGAATATAAGTACCAAGAAAATGGCAGCGTTCTATGCGGGACTGTTGGTAGCGATCGTCACGGGAGCCGTCGCTGCTTCGCCGCAGCCGATACCGCCGACGTCCCTCGATTTCCGCAACACGGCCACGGGCGAACCGCTCGATCTTAATCTGTCGCTGCCGGACGGGCGCGACACGCCCGGCGTGAGGAAATTCTTTCAGACCGGCGTCGATCCCTATATCGACGACCTGAGCTGTCTCAAACCAGGGCAGTCGCTTTTTCTAACGGCATGTTCCGGCTGTCACGGCGAGGACGCTCAGGGCGATATCGGACCCGGTCTTAACGACGATTATTGGACCTATCCGAAGAATGAGCACGACCAGGGCATATTCGAGACCATCTACGGCGGGGCGCGCGCGCAGATGGGTCCCCACTATACGCAGCTGACGCTCGACCAAATGCTTCAGGTCATCGCCTGGGTCCGGCATCTCTACAAGGATCCGGTGCAGTATGCCTATTGGCTGAACGCCGAGCAGAAAAAAAATTACAAACCCTATACGGAGGCAAACGGCAAAATGATTGCCGCCTTGCCCGCGAATACTCCCGGTCAATGTGCGCCTTCGGCGAAGTGAGGCGCCGAAGATCGCTCGTGACCGAGAGCTAAGAGAGTGACACAGTCACTCGCACGCGAACGACAAGATGGAGGAAAACTTATGAACGCATCTCGCTTGTTGAACCGGTTGGCGACTGTCTTCGGCGTCGCGGCCGTTCTATCCTTTGGCGCAAGTCTCGGCGCATTCGCTGCTGGACTTCCTTACAACGGTCAACACTGCAAAGAGCCTGGCGTCTGCTGGCAGCCGCAGGGCGACGAGTCCGAGACGATCGCCGGCTCGAAGTACGACTTGAGCAAATATGAAGACCCGGCGGAAGTGGCCAAGCAGGGCGATTCCGAACGGGCCATGGAACAGCGCAACGCAAAGCGGGCCGAATATTTCAAGAAGACTGGCAAGTTCATCTACGACGTCAGCCAGATCCCGGAGTGACGGTCGGTCTTTAGCGCCGGTTCAACGCTGGGCCAAAGATGCGCGTGCGCGTAAATCCACGCAACGGAGGGAGCTCGCTTCCTCCGTTGCGGGAGGCTGTTAGGCGCCAATCTCACCACGTCCGGCGCTGATACGTCACGTTCCGATCTGCCAGATCCAGCATCCGTAAGATGCGCTCCAAACGGCGCGAGCATAATGGCATCAGTAACGAAACGCGACGCCCAAGAAACGCTCGGCGCTTGGCACAGCGCAGCGTCAACGTTCGAAAAGGAAGTTGCCAAAGCCGTCGTCGGACAGGAGCGCGTGATCCGCCTGTTGACGGTGGCAATTTTTGCGCGCGGGCATGTCTTGCTCGAAGGCGATGTCGGCGTTGGCAAGACGACGCTCCTGCGTGCCGTCGCGCGCGCGATTGGCGGCGCCTACGGACGTATCGAAGGCACGGTCGACCTCATGCCGAGCGACCTTGTCTATTATACTTATCTCGGCGAAGACGGTCGTCCACGGGTCGACCCGGGGCCCGTGCTGCGCCATGGCGAAGCTCTCTCCGTTTTCTTCTTCAACGAGATCAACCGCGCCCGCCCGCAAGTCCATTCGCTTCTGCTGCGGCTAATGGCCGAGCGTAGCGTCAATGCGTTCAACCGCGACTACCAGCTCCCGTTCTTGCAGGTTTTCGCCGATCGCAACAGAGTCGAGAGGGAAGAGACGTTCGAGCTCCCCGCCGCGGCGCGCGATCGTTTCTTCATCGAAATCGGCGTCGAAACCCCGACCGATCCGGAGATCCGCCGCCAACTCGTCTTCGATCCGCGCTTTCACGACGTCGACGCGCTGATTGCAGCCGTAAAAGAAGGCGTGCTTGATCATCGCGAGCTCCCGACGATTGCGGCGGCCATCCAGCAAAACGTCCATGCCAGCCCGGCGCTGCAGAAATACGTTCTCGATCTCTGGACGGCGATACAGAAACCGGCCGCCGCGGGGATTTCCCTCCCAGGAATCAACATGGCGCGCCTCATTCGCGGCGGCGGCAGCCCGCGAGGAATGAGCTACCTGGTGCGCGGCGCGCGCGTGCAGGCTTGGCTCGAAGGACGCGACGTCGTGGTGCCAGAAGATATTCGCGCGCTGTTTGTGGAAATCATCGCGCATCGCATCTTTCTTGATCCGATCTATGAAATTCGCCAGGAGAACTTGACGCGCGATCTTTGCACGGCGATCTTCGCGGCAGTGCCGTCGCCATGACAAACGCGACTGCTACGATATCCTATCGGCCGCGCCAGCGGGCCGAAGGCGTTGTCATCGGCGCCCACCGCGGCCGCGGCACCGGCGGTCCGGGGGTATTTCTCGACCACGTTTCCTACTTGCATCAACCCGATCCGCGCCGCATTGACCTGCGCCTGACTTTGCGCGATCCGTTCGAGACCATTTATGTGCGCCGCTATGAGCAAAGGCTCGCGATCGCGCTCTATGCGATCGTCGATCTCTCCCGCTCCATGCGGTTCGAAGGCACAGCGCGTAAAATGGCGTTGGTCGGCGAGCTTTGCGTCTGCCTCGCACGGTCGGCGCATGAATTGGGTGACGCGTTCGGTCTGATCGGATGCGATGCGCGGGTTTGCGACGATTTCCTATTTCCGGCGAGGCGCGATAGGGGTCTCGAGAGCGAAGTCGCGCGGCGTTTTGCGAGCTTCGTGCCGGAGCGCGCCAACGCCGACGGCTTGGCCGACGCAGCCGCCTACCTCGGCGGCAAACGCAAGCTCGTCTTTCTGATTTCCGATTTCCGCATGCCGCTCGCCAAGGTCGAAGCGGTCCTGCAATCCCTCGCGCGGCATGACGTGGTGCCGATCGTCGTTTCCGACTCGGCCGAGGAAACAGCGCTGCCGTCTCTGGGCCTGATCGACGTGCGGGACCTCGAAACGGGGCGGCATAGGGTGGTCTTCATGCGGCCGGCCTTGCGCCGGCGCTGGCTCGCGCAAGCCGCCGAATGGAGGCGATCTCTCGCCCAGCTTTTCCAGAGCTATGGACGTCCGCCGTTCGAACTCTCCGATCGGCTCGATGCCTATGAATTATCCCGGCACCTGCTTGAAACATGAGTGTAGTCATGCGCTGGGCGGCCTTCGGACTCATGCTTTTTGCCGGCACCTTGACAACCGCCGACGCGCAGGTGAGGTCGGTCAAACTTGTGACGCCGGAACGGCTTTTCGGTTATTTTGTCGGCGACGTGCTTCGTAGTGAAGTGGACGTCGCCGTAGACAAGGGCACCGTCCTGAACCGCGCCTCAGTTCCTGCGCCCGGCGATCTCGATTATTGGCTCGAACTCGTTGATAGCCACGTCGAGGAAACGGCCGGCGACGACACGAAGCTCTATCGCATTTCTCTCGCGTATCAAAATTTCTATCTCGCGCTCGACGCGCGCCCCCTGAACATTCCAGGATTTACTTTGTCTTTTACGTCGAGCCACGGCGCGACATCGGTGCAGGTACCGGCCTGGTCTTTTCTGATCTCGCCGCTCCGCGAGATCCTGCCGGCGGCTAAGGCCGCCGGCGCCGATTACATGCAGCCCGACGTGAAGCCGCCATATTACAATCTGCTCCGCGAACGTATCGCGACGTTCGCTTTATTTGCCGCGGCCTTGATCGCGTTTGGCATCCTCGCCTATCACCTCGCCTTGTGGCCCTTCGGCGCGCGCGCCAAGCGTCCTTTCACGGAGGCGGCGCGCCGTATCCGAAAAATGCTCGGCGCGAGAGAGGACGAGTTAGCCTACCGCGACGCCTTGTTGGCATTGCATCGTGCCGTTGACGCAACGGCGGGCCATGTGGTGTTCGCGGAGGATCTGCCGCAGTTTCTCGATGCGGCGCCGATGTTTTCGCGGTGGAAAGAAGAGTTCAATCTCTTCTTCCAAAGTTCACGGCAGACGTTCTTCGCCGACAACATCGCCGCTGCGAGGGCGGATTTAAGCCCCGACGAGTTGTGCCGATTTTCCGATCGGCTCGCGGCGGCGGAAAGGGCGGCGCCATGAACTATATGGTCGTCGAGCCCCGTTTTCTGTGGCTGTTGCTCTTGGCGCCCCTGCCCTTCCTCGCGCCGACCTTGCGCAGGGCTTCGTTCCCGACACTTGACGCGGTGCCCAAAGACCTGCCCTCGTCTCTCTTGAGCTTCGCGATCAAAGCCGCGGCGGCGGTCGCCATCATTGCCGCGGTTATCGCTCTCGCGCGTCCTTATAGACTCGCGCAAAGCGTGAAGCTGCTGGCTACCGGCGCGCATGTCGTCATCGTCATAGATCGCAGCCTCAGCATGGATTTCACCCTGAACGACGACGAAACCGCCAGCAATGCGGAATCGAAGATCAAGATGGCGGTACGCCTGCTAAAGGATTTCGTTGCACGCACCGAGCATGACGAGTTCGGCGTCGTCGCGTTTTCAACTGCGCCGGTCTTCGTTCTGCCGATCACCGGCCATCACGCCGCGGTTCAGGCCGCACTCACGGCAATGCTGCAGCCCGGTATCCCGGGGACCAACGTAGGCTTAGGCCTCGAGTTAGCGCTGCGTATGATCGCACGAGATCCGCACGCGACGTCGCCTGCCATTCTCTTTGTTTCCGATGGAGAATATGGCGGAGCTGGCTTCTTCTCAGTCGATATGCAGGAGTCGCTGCGGACTGCATTTCGCAAGGAAAATACGCATCTTTATTGGCTCTTTCTCCGGCCTCACAAAGGAAACGAGGATATCCTCGCCGCGCCGCCGCCCGGCCAGGAGGATACGCCGAACACCAAGCCCGAGCGGCATATCGATCTCTTTTTCAAGAGCCTCGGCATCACCTATCGCATCTTCTGGGCCGACAGTCCCCGCGCTATCCAAGATGCCGTTGCCGAGATCAATCATCTCGAAACACGCCCCGTAACCTATTTCGAGCAAATTCCGCGCAAGGACGTTACGAAACTCGCTTATGCGATCGCGGCGTTTGCCTGCTTGCTCCTGGTCGCCGCCAAACTGCTGGAGACCGGCTTTGCACGCGCTCCCCAGGTCGAGCGATGGACGGCTTCGTCATGACGATCCGCGCCGCCGCCGCACAATGGTCTTTCTCCGTGATCGCCGATCTGTACGGCTTCTTTCGACGCGCCAGAACCATTCTCTTCACGGCTCTCTTCGGCGTGCTGGTGCTTGCCGCGGTGGCCGCAGCCGCTCTCTGGGGCGTGAATGCGGCGCGAAATCGAACCATCGCTGCCCTGATGAATAACCACGACGTGAAGGTCGCGACCGACAGCGCGCCGCGCGTGATCTTTGCGCGCGCTTACTTTTTCATGACCCACAGCCGTCTCGATGACGCTCAGGTTATGGTGAGCATGCTCGATATTCGCGGAAGCAAACGGCTGCGGGCCGATCTGCACTACGATATGGCCAACGCTCGCTTGAAGCGCGCCTTCGACATGATTGGAGAGGGCAAGATCGATGCAGCCGGGGCCCTGGTGGGGCTGGCGCGTGAAGATTATCGCGAATCGTTGCGGCTCGATCCGGACGATTGGAACGCGCGCTTCAATTTCGACGTGGCTTCCCGGCTCGTGCGCGAGTATCCGACCTTTACGCAAACTCCGGACGCGCGCCGCCGCGGGGCGCGTCCACTCTGGACGGACTTGCCGAGCATTCCGCGAGGAGAGCCATGAACAGCGCGAGCCGCCGCGATCCGCGCCTCTGGCTGCTGAGTGCGGCACTGCTCTGCTTCCTCGCAGCGCTCGTCGTGCCGCCGGTGCAAGCCTCGAGCGACAGCTACAATATTCTCTTCATCGTCGACATCACGGGCAGCATGAACACGCGCGACTATACGCAAGGCGGACAGCCCGTGAGCCGCCTCGAAACCGTCAAGTCCATCCTGCAACAAACGCTCGTCGATTTGCCTTGCCAGTCGCATGTCAGCCTCGGGCTGTTTGCCGAGCGGGGCGTCTTTCTCCTGTTCAATCCGATCGAGGTCTGCAGCAATTTTGCGCCGATCGCAGGCTCCATTGCCGCGCTCAATTGGCGCGAGGGCTGGGAAGGCGACAGTCATATTGCCGAGGGGCTTTATCGCGCCATCGCGCTCGCCGCCGAACTTCATACGGATCTCGTGTTCATGACCGATGGCCAGGAAGCGCCGCCGCTCCCCTGGAACGGCGCGCCGTCGTTCGACGGTAAGCCGGGAGCAGTGAAAGGCCTGGTCGTCGGCGTCGGCGGCTACGCGTTGTCGCCGATCCCCAAATACGACGACAATGGCCGCCAGGTCGGCTTCTATGGCCCCGATGACGTTCTGCAGGAGAGCCACTTCGGTCTCCCGCCGCCCGGCGCCGAGAAGCGTCCCGGCTATAATCCGCGTAACGCGCCCTTCGGCAACGTGCACATCAACAACAACGAACACCTGTCTTCCGTGAAGGAGCCCTATCTCAAAGGATTGGCCGAGAAGACGGGGCTGTCCTACACCCATCTGGTTGGCGAGCCGGAACTCTTAGCAGCGCTCCGCGCCCACGCCACGCCGCATCCCGTCAACGTCATGGTCGAGCGCGGTTCCATCGCCGCGGCGTTGGGCTTGATTTGCCTCCTTTGCGTCTATGCCCTTCTACCGCTGCTCCGGCCACTCAAGGCGGTCCGTTGGCCGCGCAGCGCAAAGGACGTTCTGCAGCGCGCGAAACTCGTCCTGGGTCGCCGCGGCGTCGCCAGCCAACAAGCAAGGATCGTGGGTGCTGCGGAAGATTGACGAAAAACCAAACGTCCGCGTTCTTGCGAAGTTGGGGGCCGCCGCGGCAACGGCCCTGCTGTTCGGCGGGCCCGCGCAGGCCTCCGATGTTCTTGCGCGCGGCGCCTACCTTGCGCGGATCACGGGTTGTGTCGGCTGCCACACGCCGCGCGCGCCGGATGGAGGCGTGGTCGAAGGTCGGCTCTTGAGCGGCGGCGATCACACCATCGCGGCGGCCGGCAATCGCGGCCGATTCTATCCGCCGAACCTGACACCGGACATGGAAACGGGGATAGGTTCTTGGCAGCCGCGCGACATCGTCAAGGCGATTAAGACGGGAACGACGCCCGATGGGCGCGTTCTTTCCACGGCCATGCCGTGGCGGAGCCAATATGACCGATTGACCGATTCCGATGCGATGGCGATCGCCGCGTATTTGAAATCGTTGCCGCCGATCCGAAATTCCGTTCCGCTCGCCAGCGGCCCCTCGAAGCCGGCGGCTTCATTCGAAAAGCAGAGTCAAGGCAAGACGGCAAGATAACGCGGAGCCGCTGGAACGGTGATTCGCTTGGTTTCCGTATCGTGAACGAGATCGATGACGGAAACCGCATCGGAAAACCAATCGGCAACATAGGCGACAAGACCCGACGAGCCAATGGCGACGCCCTCCGGAAATCGGCCAACACCAATCTCCGCGATCTTTTTCAGAGTCTTGGCATCCATCACAATGAGCGAGTTCGTGGCCTGACTCGTGATCAAAAGCGTTTTTCCGTCTGTCGAGACGGCCACGCCGTAGGGCATGACGCCCGCAGGCACAGTTGCGACGACCCGTAAACTCCGAGCATCGATCACGGAAAGATTGTTGCTGCGTACGTTGGCCGCATAGATGCGTTGATTGGCCGACGAATAGGCGATGGCGTAAGGCGCCCACCCGACGGGGATTCTACCGATGGCCGAGAGCGTTTGCGAGTCGTAGACACCGACCGTGTTGGCTTCTCGTTCGCATATGAAAAGCCGGTGCGTCTGCGGATCGAATGCAATATGCGCAGGCGAGCGCCCCACATGCGCCTCGCGCAAAATCGCGCCTGTTCTGCCGTCGAGGACGGATACGACGCTGCGCGCCCAATCTCCGACGAAGAGACGGCTCGCATCCGAATTCAGCGCAAGACCGAAAGGCATCCCCGGGTAGGAGAAGCTCGCTTCGACGCTTCCGCTGGGGAGATCGATGACGCTAATCCTTTGCTTCTCAGGATGCGTGACGTAGAGCCGCCGCTCGTCTTGCGTTGCGACGACATCGACGGGATCCGGCAGGGCGGCGATTATCCGCGCGGCGCCCGATTCGATTTGGGTAACCTTGCCTCCATCCTGACTCGTGACATAAACGCGATCACCGGACGTTTGGCCGAAGCCGCTGCCCGCGAGTGCCACGAGAATGAGAACGGGCGCGATCGTGCGCGGCGATACCATCACTTCTTTTCGGCAAGCTTTTTGATATTGTTCAAGCCTGCTTCAAAGAAATCCGTCATCGCCTTCGTTGCTGCCTCATCGGTCAGGTTTGGGGGCGGTTCGTTGCTCGTATCGCCGCGATAGAACCGACCGATCCATTCGACTTCTGTACCTGTGGCAGTCGGTGAAAGACTGATCGTCGCCGAATAAAAACTCACGGGGAAGTCCTTCACGTTCTCGTCCGCGCGAATGTAGGAATATGTCATCTTGCCGGCATTATATTCGGTGACCGCGTCGGTAACTTTTCCTCCGCTCTTGAAAGTAATCACCCGCTCCTTGCCCATCCTGGCATCGGACTCGGCGACGCTGCTGGCCACCAGCGGGTTCCATGTTGCGATGTTCGCGAAATTTCCCATGATGGCCCAAACGGCTTCAGGCTTGGCGGCGATCTCGATCTTCTCGTCGATCTTGCGTGGGGAGGCGCCATGAGCCAGTGCCGACGGAACGATCGCGTTCATCGCAGCCAGAAAGACGCCCACCATAATGCCAAGTCCGACAGTGTCAGGCAGTCGATACCCACAATTGCTGTACATGTTTCCTGCTCGCCCCTCTTTTGCTTTCGCTCGAACGCTTAACAATGATTTCGCGAGCAGACAAGACTTCAACAACCGGAATATATTCAGTCATATATCCATATTATATTTATTATAGACGCGTTTTTGCATTTATTTTGGGAACATAGCTCTCAAGAATAGAATTACTCTTGAATTTTTCGAAAATATCCTGGACGCGGCGAGAAAGAACGGAACCGCTCTTGTGTTAGCGTCACCTAAGTCTAGGCAACGGTGTCAACTTGATCGAAAATGCCGGACTTGCCCGACTTCGGGTAACCGAGAGTTGGGACATCTCGACGAGGTCTTAGAAGATGGCCGAAGGCAACTGATCTGGCCGCCTGAAAATTCTTCGGACTCGCGGCGCGATTCCAAATTCCTTCGCGTGTACGAAACGAAAAGAAGTTGAAGATGTTGTATTTCAAGGCGGCTTCCGCCTCGTTGCGTACCCGGCTGATTCTTATTCCGCCGATCTTTCTGCTTCTCGGAATCATCGCGGCGATCGTTGCAACGCTGGTCGACACCCCGAGCCGGGTGGCCGCGGAGAGCGCATCGGGTGTTACGATCGGCGGTCATCTCATCGACTATGCGCTCAAGGACATGGAATTTTCCGTCGATCCGGACTCCGCCTTGCAGCGGCTCGAGAAGGAGCTCTCGCATGTGCGCCACATTCGCGTGGGGTATAGACCTTCACCAGGTTCCCGGATCACCAAGCCCATCACGCCGCTCGGCGTGAAACAGGCGCCGGCTTGGTTCATAAATTGGTTCGAACCGAAGCGCATTGTCGAAACGTTCCCGGTCATCATCCAAGGCGAGCGGCGCGGCGAACTCGTCATGTCTTCCGAGCCCGCCGATGAAGTTGGCGAGATCTGGGGCGAGCTCATTTTTCTCATCGGCCTGCTTTCGGCGGTTTCGGTCGGCGTTATTTCGCTCACCTGGCTCTCAACCAACTACGCTTTGAGACCTCTTCGCGAATTGGTCGAGGGGCTCGATCGTCTGGAGCGCGGTCAGTTCGACGGACTTCGCGAGATTCGCGTCGCGGAACTGCGCAGGGTCGGCGAGCAGTTCAATCGATTGGCAAAATCGCTGGCCAAGACCGAATCCGATAATCGGCTTCTTATCGATCGCCTGATGTCGATCCAAGAAGCCGAACGCAAAGAACTCGCGCGTGAACTGCATGATGAATTCGGGGCGTCTCTCTTCGGCATCCGAGCGGCCGCTTCATGCATCGTCGAGGCCACCTCGGCAGATGGTCCGGTTGAGCCGCGCTTCAAGGAAATCGCCGACCGAGCCGAGGCGATTTCCACGTTCGCGGATGCGATCCAGAAGCATAATTATCGGATCCTCGAGCGTATTCAGCCGATCGCGCTCAACCAGGTCGGCTTCTTCGACGCGGTGCATCACCTTGTTCAAGCGTGGCGCACGGCGCACCGTGATTTTCTATGTGAATTGGAAACGCCGGACGAACAGCCCGCTTTTGGAGAAGACGTGAGCCTAACGATCTATCGAGTCGTCCAGGAATGTCTGACCAACGTCGCCCGCCATTCAAAAGCAAAGAACGTCCAAATTGCGATAAAGATGAGCCCGGACCAGAGCACGTTTATTCGCGTCGCGGACGACGGTGTCGGCCTGTCGCGCGATTTCCGGTTCGGATTTGGATTCCTTGGAATGAGCGAACGCGTGCGAAAATTGCGCGGGCGCCTCAAGGTCTCGAACGGTAAAAAGAACGGCACGTTGATCGAAGTGACCATACCCCCCGTCGAACGGCCCGTTGCGAAGGCCACCCGAACAATACTGGCGAGGGACACAGAAGGATTCATTGCGCATGAGCGAGAGCATAAAGGTTCTGGTGATCGAAGATCACCCCATCGTCCGTGACGGATGTCAGCGGATTTTTAATCGGCGCAGCGATATCGAGATGAGCGAAGCAAGCTCCGGTGCCGCCGGCCTCGACCTGAATAAGACGCTGAGTCCGGATGTCATTATCTTGGATGTTGGGCTGCCGGATACGAGCGGATTCGATATCATTCCAAGTCTGCTTTCCGAAAATGCCAAAGCGCGGATCCTCGTTCTCAGCATGTACGGCACATCGAGTTTCGTGACATCCGCCTTGGAAAAGGGAGCGGCCGGTTACATCACTAAAAACGACGATCCAAACACGATACTGACGGCAATCGACAAGATGCTGGCCGGCGAAACGTATCTTGGACAAGCGCTCGCCCAGAGTCTCGCCATCAGTAATCTTTTGCCAGCCAACGACCCGTTGCACGCGCTCAACGGGCGAGAGCGCGATATCGTGACGTTGCTCGGCAACGGCAGAAGCCTTACGGAAATTTCCGTCGATCTTGGACTCGGGTACAAAACCGTCGCTAATGCCGTCTCGTTGATCAAGCAGAAGCTTCGGATCACGACGAATTCGGCGCTGATCAAGTTTGCTGTCGAGCTCAAGCTGAGCGCGTAAGACAGCGGCGATTCCGGCCGCTGCGATCGCCGACGATATCCGGCCGCCGCATTTCAGATGCCTACGTGGCGTCCAAGCGCGCTCGCCGATGATGAAAAACCCCTTGGCTGGCTGCCTGTGGCAATGCGCCGCGCTCCGCACCGCAAGCCGCAGCCCGCCGATTTTGGACTTCAGCTACAGCCGCTAGGCGCATTCGCGGAAAGGACATATTTGCGCCGCGCGGCGTGTCTTTTTGCCAACAAAAACGGCGAGGCACTCCTGGAGGCCTATTGGCGAACTTGCCGGACAGCGTTAGATTTTCTTTGTGCGCTGCATGATTCGGGGCGGCGCAGGATGAAGTCACCGAGAGTCAGGAATATATCGCTTGATAATTCCTGATATCTTATATTCAAGGAATAGATCCTGGGAGGGAAGGAACCAATCCGCGCAAACTTCGTTGGGCGCGTGCTATTCATGCCGAGGTGCCAAATGGCGATAGCCAAATTTGCTGCGATTATGTTCGCCTTCGTCGCGATAGCCTTGGTGGCTTCAACCGCCGATAGTCAGGTTTCCGACTTTGGCCCCTTCCACGTGAACGCTTATCTTTGCGAGACATCTCAATACGCCGTGGATTTCGCCGCGGCCGTCTCGGGAGGCGACACCGTCGAGAAGGCAAAAGACATTGTAGGAAAGTTGGCCAAGAGAGAAGTTTGTGGCCGTTACATTGGCATCGCTTCGGTGGAGGAGCAAAGGGTAATCTTGAGCGATGGCGCCATTTATAGGATTACCGCGCTGCAATTCCAAGAAGATCATAAGATTGCCTGGGCGGCAGAAACGACCTTCGCCGCCGACCGCGGGTCTGCCTGGCACCTCTGATCGCCGTCGGGCAAAACGCTGCCCGGTCCGATCCTAAACTCCAGTTCGACTTCTCTCACGATTGCAGAACGAATGTAGAGCTGCATCCGCAAGGTGCGCTGCGGCTGCCGTTTTTCTCGGCCGGCGGCGATAAAATATCGTCGCCCACCGCACGCATGTGCGATGGCAAACCAGGCGGATTGTCAGGCTTCGCCGAAAGCGGCATAAGCGGTCAGAGACTCCCTTCCAACCAAACAGCCGGAGAGAAGAATGATGTTCGTCGGGCGTGCATTGACCCTATGGGTGGTGCTCGGCAGCGCTACAGTGGCCAACGCGGACAGCCCGGAATGGGGAGCCATCGCCACGGGCGCAATATTTGACACAGCGACCAAGTCCGGTTCATCCGCGTTTAGCATTCGCTTTAGACCCACCAAAGAAGAGGCGGCGCGCGCCGCTCTGGCGGGTTGTCAAGTCGGAGCGGCCAAGCAAACACCGCATCCGATCTGTACCCTCAATATCGTTTGGGATCGCGGATGCGAATACGCTGTTATCGGTGGCGGAAGATGGCCAACCGGTCAGGGCGTCGCTTCCGTCGGGGTCGGCACCAGCTCCAAGGACGCACAAGCGGCATTATACAGCGACACAGCGAACGTCTCCGGCTTTTATATGCACCCGGTCCAAGGCGGTTGCCTCGGCAGATGATGAGAGCCGTTAGGTGCGCCGAGCGTCGTGCTTCATTAGCGACGCCTCGGACGCGGGATAGCGGTCGATGAAGGGTACAAAAAGGCCCCGCCCGTCGAGAGAACCGGGCGGAGCCAAGATCCCGAGTCCGAATAAGCGAAGGTCGCCTCGTCAATTTATCAGCCGGTTAAGGGCGCGCCCCGCCTTGTTTCTAAGTTCTTTCGTGTCAACCGTACCGTCGTGATCCGTATCGGCGGCCGCAAAGTATTTGTCGGCGGCGGCGATATATTCCTCTTTCGACAGTTGGTTGTCGTGGTCCGGGTCGGCTGCCGCGAAGGCGGCTTTGCCAAGGCGATTGCCAACTTCAGCCTTGTCGAGTTGGCCATCCTTGTCCGTATCGAGCTTGTCGAAAGTGGCGGCAGCCGCGTTGTCGACCTCGGCCTTGTCGAGCGTGCCGTCTGCATCGGTGTCAGCGGCCGTGAGTGCCTTGCCGGCATAAGCATTCGAAATCGTCCACGATAGGGTGGCCGGCATTGCGATGACGGCCAAGGCTGCGACGGTAACCAGTGTCAGTTGCTTGCGCGTTGCCATGCTAAATCTCCTCCTAAATCTCCTCGGATCCCAGAAGCGGGAATATATCCATGCTCCCAAACGAAAAGATGGGTCCGTATATGGTTACACCTGCAAGCAAACAAGGGATGGAGTCCCGTTATTTTTGGGAACTACTCCCGAGTTTTACGGGAAGCCCTACGCCGTAAACCGGCGCCGAGCAGACGAAACCACGCGTGATTCCGACGCGTGCAAAG
>JASHUD010000057.1 GCA_030040215.1 Methylovirgula sp. | reverse complement strand
CAGGACCAGATCCTCCTCCGAACGATCGAGGGTAATCGCATAGGTGTATTGAAACCCCGAGCAGCCGCCTCCTTCCACGCCGACGCGCAGGACGGAACCAGCGGGTTCGCCCTCGAGGATCTCCGCTACCCGACGCGCGGCGCTCGCAGTCAATCCGACCGGGCTCTCAACGGCAGTTTCGCTCATGGCACCTCAGGATCTGGCGCGCATCCCGAACCGCTTGCGCGCTCTCGTAAGAGGGAAGATATGTCGCAAAGCGGTTCGCCGCAACAACGCGCCGAACGCAATTGCGGCAAAGCGACACGGAGAGGGCGCTTGGCAACGGGTTTCATCGCGGAGCCGGGACGCGCCGCTTACGCCGCCAACCCGGCGTTGAGCCGCGGCCGCGTTTTTGCCGAGCCGGCGTCGCCCACCCGGACCGAGTTTCAGCGCGACCGCGATCGGATCCTGCATAGCACGGCATTCCGGCGGCTGGCCCATAAAACGCAGGTATTCGTCCCCCACGAGGGCGACCATTATCGAACCCGTCTTACGCATACGATCGAGGTGAGCCAGATCGCCCGTGCCATTGCCCGCGCGCTCGGCCTCGACGACGACCTCGCCGAAGCCCTGGCGCTCGGTCACGACCTCGGCCATACCCCCTTCGGCCACACCGGCGAAGACGTGCTCGACGAGCTGATGCAGCCTTATGGCGGCTTCGACCACAACGCCCAGGCGCTGCGAATCGTCACCAAGCTCGAACATCGGTATGCGGCCTTCGACGGTCTGAACCTCACCTTCGAGTCCCTCGAAGGGCTGATCAAACATAACGGACCGCTGGTTGAGGCGGACGGCAGTCCGGTGCCGCGCTATGCGGCGCGTGGCGTGCCGCGCGCGGTCAGCGAATATGCCGCGGCGATCGACCTAGACCTCGACAGTTTCGCGAGCGCCGAGGCGCAGGCGGCGGCGCTTTCCGACGACATCGCCTACAATGCCCACGACATCGACGACGGGCTACGCGCCTGCCTCTTCGATTTCGCGGCGCTCGCCGAAGTCGATCTCTTGCGCGACATTCTTGGCGGAATTGATTCGCGCTATCCGGGACTCGAACGCCAACGCCGCATTCACGAGCTCGTACGGCGCGTGATCGCGCATTTCATCGAGGATGCGATTGCCGAGAGCCGCCGCAACCTCGCGGAAGCCGGCGTGCAGAGCATCGACGCGGTGCGGGCAAAGCGCGCGCCGGTCATCGGTTTCTCGGCGGCGACCGAGATCGCCGAAAAGCAAATAAAACAGTTTCTTTTCCGCAATATGTATCGGCATGAGAGGATCAGCAGGGTGCGCGTCGAGGCGGCGGGCGTAATTCGCGATCTCTTTTCGGCGTTCTTCACCGATCCCGGCCTGATGCCGGCGGAATGGGCCGAGGCCGCCAAGCGCGGCGCGTGCGATGAAGCACAGCTCGCCCGGCTCGTTTGCGACTATATCGCCGGAATGACCGACCGTTATGCTTTGGCCGAGCACGCGCGGCTCTTTGACGTCACGCCGGAATTGCGTTAGGCGCCGCGCGGTGAGCGAGGAATTGGACAACTTTATTCTTTCGATCGTCGGTGCGCGATGGCGAAAAGTTGCGCTTGTTATGGCATTGGCAAACGGTCAAATCAGGCAAGCGGAGCTTGATGTCAGTCTCGAAGAAATCGCTGAGCGCATTAAGGCGCTTGTCCAGACAGGTCGTCTCGAGAGCCAAGGTAATTTAGACCGATGGCGACACAGTGAGGTCCGTCTGCCGGCGGCTTCACCAAATAGGCTGCCATAGAACCCAATGAACATTTATTCCGAATTTCATGCCCGTGTCGCCGCGATCCTCGCGCGGATCGTGGAAAGCGGCCGGCTGCCCGCCGATCTCGACCTCGGCCGTTTCGTCGTCGAGCCGCCGCGCGATCCGGCGCACGGCGATCTCGCGGTCAATGCGGCGATGGTCTACGCCAAGGAAGCCAAGGCCAGTTTCGCCAATCCGCGCCAACTTGCCACCGAACTCGGCGCCGCGCTTGCCGAGGACAAAGACGTCGCCGCGGCCGAAGTCGCCGGGCCCGGCTTTCTCAACCTGCGTTTGAAACCGACGGTTTTCGCAAAAGTTCTGCGCGCCGCGCTGGAGGAGGGGCCGCGCTTCGGCGCTGCAGGCATCTCGCTGCCCAAGCGGAAGATCAACGTCGAATATGTCTCGGCCAATCCCACCGGCCCCATGCATGTCGGCCACGGGCGCGGCGCCGTCTTTGGCGATGCGCTCGCCAATTTGCTCGCCTACGTCGGCCACGATTTGACGCGCGAATATTATATCAACGATGCCGGCGCCCAGGTCGATGCTCTCGCCCGCTCCGTGTACCTTCGCTATGGCGAGATCTTCGGCGAGAAGGTCGAAATCCCTGACGGGCTTTATCCAGGCGAGTATTTAAGGCCGATCGGCGCGGCGCTCGCGGCGCAGTTCGGAGACACTTTGCTGCGGCGTCCGGAAAGCGAATGGATCGAGGCCGCCCGTATCGCCGCCATCGCCCAAATGATGGAGGGAATCCGCGCCGATCTCGCCGCTCTCGGAATCAAGCACGAAGTCTTCTTTTCCGAGCGATCGTTGACGGCGGACGGCAAAGATCTCGTCGCCGCGGCGATCGCCGAGCTTCGCGCCTTGGGTCTCGTCTATGTGGGCCGTCTTCCGGCTCCGAAGGGCCAACCGGGCGAAGACTGGGAGGATCGCGAACAAACGCTGTTCAAATCCACGCAATTTGGCGACGACATCGACCGGCCGCTCACCAAATCGGACGGCTCTTATACGTATTTTGCCGCCGACATCGCCTATCACAAATCGAAGATCGAACGTGGCTTCGAAGTGTTGATCGACATCTGGGGCGCCGACCATGGCGGCTACATGAAGCGCATGCATGCGGCGGTCGCGGCTCTTTCGGGCGGCAAAGCGGTTCTCGACGTCAAGCTCTGCCAACTCGTCAAATTGATGCGCGGCGGCGAGCCGGTCAAAATGTCGAAGCGCAGCGGCGATTTCATAACCTTGCGCGAGGTCGTGGATGAGGTCGGCGTCGACGCGGTGCGTTTCATGATGCTGTTTCGCAAGAACGACGCGGTTCTCGAGTTCGACCTCGCCCGGGTCATCGAACAGTCCAAGGACAACCCGGTCTTTTACGTGCAATACGCGCATGCGCGCGGCAAATCGGTGATGCGTCAGGCCGGCGCCACGTTCCCGGGCATCGATTTGTCCGTTCCGGCGCTCGCCCGGGCGGACCTTTCGCTCCTTGTCGATCCGGGCGAAATTCGCTTAATCAAGCTCGTCGCCCAATATCCGCGTGTAATCGAAGCTGCCGCAACGGCGCATGAACCGCATCGGATCGCCTTTTTTCTACATGACCTTGCCTCAGATCTGCACTCCCACTGGACGCGCGGCAAAGATCAGCCACAATTACGCTTTGTTAATGAAGAAAGAAGAGATTTAACCATTGCCCGGTTGGCACTTGTGGCGGCGGTTACATCGATTTTGGCGGCGGGGCTTGCCATTCTCGGGGTTCGTGCCCCCGACGAGATGCGCTAGAGCCCGGGCCGCGATCGTCGATCCCGCTGTCGGTCCAACCTCCACGGCACCTCCGCCAGCGCCGAAAAAAGCCGGGTTTGAGGGAATAGTTCGGCGGGCAGGGGGACTGCAGGGAAAATCGAGGTGATGTCATGAGTGATCCCGCAGCCAGGCAACGACCGATGATCAATCTCGACGAATTCGAGCGGCGGTTGGGTCGTACGGCTGCCCCGTCACAGAGGGGCGGCGAAGATCCGCTTGCCGAATTGGCGCGGCTCGTCGGCAGTACCGAGGATCGATACAAGGCTGTTTTCCAGGGCCGCCCGGCGACATCCGCCGCGCCCCGCTATCCGGCCGAACCGCAGCCAGCGAACGAGCCGATCGCGCGCCGGTATCGGCTGGGCGGCGACTTCGCGGCGATCGAGGCGGGATTGCGCGGCTCTGGCGCACCGCCGGTTCCAGCCGCGCCGGAGCCAGTGTTTCACGGCGATCCGGAGCTGTCCGAAACGGACACGGACGATTGGCTTGATTCGCCCTATCTCACCTCTCCGCCCTTGGTCGAATCACCGCGGTCGCGGTTACCCCTCTATGCGACCGCCGCGATCATCGTTGCCGGCATGGCCGGCATCGGCGCGAGTTTCGCGCTGAAGCACCACGCGGTGGCGCCCCACGAAATCGCGATGATCAAAGCCGAGCAGGGTCCCACCAAGATTCCCGTATCCGAAGCGGCAGATACGCCAAAGCCCCAAGAAGTTTCCGTTCTCGACAGTTCTCCGCAAATTCCCGTCGCGGCGGTCAGCCATAGCGAGGAGCCGGCCAATCTCGGCGCGGCGCCGCAAGCTCCCACGGCGCCGCAGGCTTCGGCAAGTCCGACGCAAGTTGCTCCGAGCCCGGCTGCGGTCGTTCCGGTTCCCGCGCCCCCCGCGGTCGAAGGGCAAAATCAGGCCTTTGGTCTATCCGGGATGATCGAGCCCAAGAAGGTGAAGACGGTGGTCGTGCGTCCGGATGGCACGATCATGTCGAGCGATACGCCGCAAGAACCCGCCGTAGCGGCCGCCTCGCAACCCATGCCGACCGTCGCACCTGCGCAAGAGGAGGCACCGCCCGTTCTTCCCGTAGGCCCGGCTCCGGTTCCCGTCGATACGGCGGCGTCCTCGGCGAAGACGACCGAGCACGCGGCCGCGGACAGCCCGAGCGTCGATACTGCGCCGGCCAGCGCGGATGCGGCACCTGCCGCACCCGCGGCACCTGTCGTCGCACCGACCGCGCATTCGGAACGTCCCAAACCGGTTGCGGTCGCCGACACGGAAGCGACGGATTCTGGTGCACAGTCCGGCGCACGCGGCTTTGCCGTCCAGCTCGCCGCGCCGCAGACTGAGGCGGAGGCGCGCCAATCGATGGCGAAGCTGCAGAAAGAATACGGCGCGGAAATCGCCGGGCATCGCTTGAAATACCATCGGGCGAAGGTCGCCAATAAATCGGTCTTCCGCGTTCGTGTCGTAGGCCTGTCGCATGAAGAGGCGACCGCGCTTTGCAAAAAGGTGCAGGCCAAAGGCGGTGGTTGCTTCGTTGCCAGGAATGATTGACCACGCGCCCGTCTGAAGTGAGGGGATGACGCGCGCCTTCGTTTGCGGCTGTAGCGGGGTGGCCTTGACGCGCGAGGAACGCGGCTTCCTGCGCGACGCCATGCCCTTCGGCCTGATCCTCTTCAAGCGCAATATCGACGCGCCCGACCAAGTCCGCGACTTGATCGACAGCTTTCGAGATGCGTGCGGCGATGCCGATGCGGCCGTGCTCGTCGATCAGGAGGGCGGGCGCGTACAGAGGTTTGGCCCGCCGCATTGGCGCGCCTATCCGCCGGCGGCGCGCTTTGCGGAGCTCGGCCTGCCGCTCGAACGCAAGGAGAGGCTCGTCCGCTTAGCCGCGGCGCTCATGGGGCGGGATCTGCATTTGCTCGGCGTGAGCATCGATTGCGCCCCGGTTTTCGACGTTCCCGTCGAAGGCAGCCACGCAGTCATCGGCGATCGCGCCTATGGGCGCGATCCGCATGTCGTTGCGAAGCTCGGCCGCGCCGCCGCGTTCGGCCTGCGCGACGGCGGCGTATTGCCGGTCGCAAAACACATTCCCGGACATGGCCGTGCCACGGTCGACAGCCACCTCGACCTGCCGGTGTGTTCGACACCGCTCGACATTTTGCGCGACACCGATTTTCTGCCGTTCGCGGCGAACGCCGACCTGCCGATGGCGATGACCGCGCATGTCGTCTATACGGCGCTCGACGCGCAACGCCCCGCGACGCTTTCGAAGCGGGTCATCGATTATATCCGCGACGACATCGGCTTCGCGGGCCTGCTTCTCAGCGACGACCTCTCCATGCAGGCGCTGCGCGGGGACTTGCGCGGGCGCGCCGAGGCGGCCTTTGGCGCCGGTATCGATCTTGCGCTTCATTGCAACGGCGATCTCGCCGAGGCTGCCGCCGTTGCCGAGGCGGCCCCGATGCTCGCCGGTGCATCGCTCGCCCGGGCATCGCTCGCCCGGCAATGGCGCCGCGAAGCGATAGACTTCGATCCTGTGGAAGCCTGGGCCGAGATCGAAGCCGCGCTTGCGATTGCCGCCTGATCGGCCCAAGTTCGGCCGGCTCTCGCCGGCCGCGATTTTAAGCCTAATATCCTGACGGAAGGAATGATTCGCCCGATGGAACCGGCCCTTGAACAGAACGAAGTGAGCAGCGAGTCGGCATTTCTCGTCGATGTCGACGGTTTCGAAGGACCGCTGGATCTGCTCCTCGAACTGGCCCGCCGCCAGAAGGTAGACCTTGCCAAGATTTCCGTCTTGGCCTTGGCGGAACAATACCTTGCGTTCATCGAGAGGGCGCGCGACCTGCGGTTCGAGCTCGCCGCCGACTATCTCGTGATGGCCGCTTGGCTCGCCTATTTGAAGTCGCGCCTGTTGCTGCCCCAGGCGCAGAAGGACGAAGAACCGCTCGCCACAGATCTCGCCGCGGCGCTCGCCTTCCGGCTGCAGCGGCTCGAAGCGATCCGCGCCGCCGCCGAAGCGCTGGTCAATCGGCCGCGCCTCGGGCGCGACATGTTTCAACGCGGCCAGCCTGAAGGCATCGCCATCGCCCGTAGCTTGAAATGGCAGGCGAGTCTTCACGATCTTCTTTCGGCCTACGTGCGGCAACGGCAGAGACACGCGGCTTCGCATATGCGATGGAAGCGACGTTTCGTCTGGTCGCTGGCCGACGCGCGCAAGGCCTTGGAGAAGTTTGCCGGCCAGGCGCTCGACTGGTCGGCGCTCGATCCCTATCTCATGACCTATTGCGTAAACCGCGAAGCGCGCCGCGCGATACGCGCCTCCGGGCTTGCCGCGACGCTTGAAATGGTGCTGCAGGGAAACCTGAACGTGCGGCAGGATCGTGCCTTCGCGCCGATTTGGGTCAAGCGGCGCGGCGACCCGCAACCCGCCTGATTGGAACGCGGCATAAAGGGGGAATGGATTGGCTGAAGTGGCAAGATTATTTCCGAACGCCGAATCAGATACGGCGGATCCGGCAATTCTCGGCGAGGCGATGCGCATCGCCGAAGCGATGCTTTTCGCCGCTTCCGAACCGTTGGAAGAAGCCGAGCTCGCGCGGCGCATGCCGGACGGATTGGCGGTCGGCGACGTCTTAGCGCGCCTGAAACAGGATTACGCGGCGCGCGGCGTCAATCTCGTGCGCGTCGGGAAGAAATGGCTGTTTCGCACCGCCGCCGATCTCGGTTGGCTGTTGTCGAAGGAAGTTGTCGAGGCGCGCAAGCTATCGCGCGCGGCGCTCGAAACCCTGGCGATCGTCGCCTACCATCAACCGGTAACGCGCGCCGAGATCGAGGATATCCGTGGCGTGGCGATTTCCAAGGGCACGCTGGACGTGCTGATCGAAACCGGCTGGGTGCGGTTGCGCGGGCGGCGCCGCAGCCCCGGGCGGCCGCTGACCTACGGAACGACCGAGGCCTTCCTGCTGCATTTCGGTCTCGAGGCAATCACCGATCTTCCCGGCCTCGAAGAATTGAAGGGGGCCGGGCTTCTCGACGGACCGTTGCCGCAGACGTTCACGGTGCCGCAGCCGCGCGATGACGAGGCGCTGACGGAAGACGAGGATCCGCTGGAGCCCGACGCGCGGGAGCCTTTCGACGAAGAATCCTCTGCTTACCTGGAAGAGATCTCCGATCCGCCGATGGACGAGCCTGAAGCAGAAGATTAGGAAAGCAGCGGAGGTATTTGCCTCCGCTGCCAGATTCTAGAGGGCGCTCGTCAAACCGCCCACCGCACCGAGAACGCTGCCGAGAAGGCCGCTGACCAAGCCGCCTACTTGGCCGATCAGGCCGGAGGCCGCGCTGGTAACGTCACTTGCGTTCACACTGAGGCCGACGGAGAGGCCGCCAGAGACCTCGTCGACTTCCGAACTGGTCAGTTCACGTAAGCTATCCACGTGAGGCATGTTCTCATCCTTCTCCAGTGATTGGGTTGAGATCGGCCGGAATCGACAACGCCCTCTCGAACGCTGCGCGTGCCGACGCTTGGAATCTATTCTCGACTTGCGACATTTCTTGAGCATCGATTTGGAATTTCCTTGGCAGCTTGGGCTATAGGACAAGAACATCTGCCATATTGATAAGCACAGATTCCTTCTGGCATAAAGAATATACATTCCGGCATAAGCAAAATATTGCGCGAGTTTTTCAGGGAATCCAAGCTTGACCTTTGTTGCTTCAAGTTTGTCGTAAAGCCGTCCTTAGAAAGCCGCAGTTTTCATGAAATCGACGCGTGCCGCGCGCGACATGCTCTTGTCCAAGCCAATGGTCGGCCATGACGGCTCTCTTCCGCAATGAAGTGCTGCAAGCCAAACGCGACACCTGGCTCGGTCCGGTGCACCTCGTCCAACCGCTATCCATCCGTATCGTCACCGGGATCTGCGTCGTGCTGCTTTCTGCGGCGGCGCTCTTTGCCGTGTTCGGCACCTATACGCGCCGCGTGCATGCGACCGGCGTGCTGATGCCCAAGGCGGGGCTCATCACGCTCGCCAGCCCCTCCGCCGGCGTAGTTACCCTGGCGGCCGTAAAGGAGGGCGACGAAGTGAAGAAGGGCGCTCTTCTCTATGTCGTCAATCTGGATACCCACACGTCCGACGGAGCGACGCAGCAACAGGTGATCGATCAGCTCACGCAGCAGAAGGCCAACCTCGAAAAGGCACGCACCATTCGCCTTTCGATGGCGCGGGTGCAGAAACAATCGCTCGTCGAAGAGCGCGCCAACCTGGAGAACCAATATCGGCAGCTTGCCCAGCAAATCTCCATTCAGAACTCGGCCGTCGCGGCGATGAAGAAGAAGGCCGACGAACTACAACACGGCGTCAAGTCGGGGTTTATCGCCGATCCCGATTTCGAGAGCCAGAATTATCTCTACATTCAGGCGTTGGCCGAAGGCGCGCAGTTTCAGCAGAACTATCTTCAGGTGCAGGGCCGCATCAGCGACATCGACGGACAGCTCTCGATGTTCGACGACAAGCTGGCGCAGGACGTCAATCAGATCGACCGCGACGTGCTTCGTGTCGACGAGCTCATCACCGAGAGTCAAGCCAAGCGAAGCATCGATGTCCGCGCGCCGGAGGAGGGCACCGCGACATCAATTCGCGTGCATGTAGGCCAGCAGGTCGCCGCGGGCGCGCCGCTCGTTACAGTCCTGCCGCGCGCCGGCGAACTCGAAGTCAATCTTTTCGTCGACAGCGCGGCGATCGGATTCGTTGAGAAAGGCGCGCCCGTCGTACTGCGCTACGCCGCCTATCCGTTCCAACGTTATGGCCTCTATCGAGGCACGGTGACGGAATCGACGCGCGCTCCGCTCGACGTCGTGCAGACCGGCGGAACGGCGGCGTCCTCCGTCACGGCCGCGAACGGCGCCCCGGTCTATCGCATTCTCGTCGCGCCGAGGACGAACTATGTCTCGGTGGACGGCCGGCCAAAGGCGCTCGAGGCCGGCATGCGCGTCGACGCAGATATCGCGCTTGAAAAACACCGTCTCTATCGCTGGCTGTTCGATCCGTTGGTTCACTTGCAGCGCAGCATGGCGCTCGTCAGCAACGGTGGAGTGCAATGAGCGCGACCCTCAATTTCGGCTTCCGGCGGCGTGTGCCGGTCGTGTTGCAGACGGAGGCGGCCGAATGCGGCTTGGCGTGTCTTGCCATGCTGCTCGCCTATTACGGCCATCCGATCGATCTTGCCACGCTGCGGCGGCGCTACTCGGTCTCCCTCAAAGGCGCGACGCTGCGCCATCTGATGGAAATCGCCGGAGCAATGGGGCTTTGCGTCCGCGCGTTGCGGCTTGAAATGCGCGACCTCTCGCGGCTGCGGTTGCCGTGCATTCTCCACTGGGACCTCAATCATTTTGTCGTTCTCGAACACGTCGGATCGAGAGCGGTCACGATCAACGATCCCGTAGCCGGGCGTCGCGAGCTGAGTTTTGGCGAGGTTTCGCGGTTATTCACGGGTGTCGCCCTCGAAGCACATCCCTCTCAGTTCTTCGTCAAGAAAGACGAGCGCGAAACCCTGCGCCTCCGAGATTTGTTTCGCAATGTCCGGGGACTTGGGCCGGCGCTCGCGCAAATCCTGTTGCTGTCGCTCGGCATCGAGGCGGTGGCGCTGTTGATCCCGATCGCTTCGCAGATCATCATCGACGAGGTGGTGGTCAACGCCGACCAGGACCTGCTGCTGGTGGTCGCCATCGGACTGGGCCTCCTGCTCTTCGTGCAGCTCGCAGTCGCCGTCGCGCGCGGCTTTGCGATCATGCTTACCGGCTCGCGCATCGCGTTGCAGTGGAGCACCAGCCTCTTCGATCATTTGACGAAGCTCCCTCTCGATTATTTCGAGAGCCGCCATGTCGGCGATCTCATCTCGCGATTCGGCGCGCTGACCACGATTCAGAAATCGCTTACGACGGATCTCGTCCAAGCGATTCTCGACGGGATTATGGCGGTCGGCATGCTGGTGATGCTGTTTCTTTACGGCGGCTGGCTCGGTTTCGTCGCTATGGCCTCAGTCTCCATCAACGTCGTCCTGCGCGTTGTCGCCTATCGTTCCTACAAGGAGGGCACCGAGGAGGCGATTCTCAATGAGGCGAAGCAGCAGACGCATTTTATCGAGACCATGCGCGGCATCGCGAGTGTCAAGCTTCTCGGACTCGAAGAGCGGCGGCGCGGCATCTGGGTCAATCATTTCGTCGAAGCGTTGAACGCCAGACTGCGCCTGCAGCGCCTCGATCTTCTGTTCGGCCGCGCCAACGAGTTTCTGTTCGGAGCCGATCGCGTCATTCTCCTCGTCCTCGGCGCAAAAATGGTGCTTGCCGACAACATGACGCTCGGAATGCTGGTCGCTTTCCTGGCATACAAGGATCAGTTTACGGTGCGGGTCGGAAACCTTCTGACCTCCGGCCTGCAGTTGCGCGCGTTGAACGTGCAGACCGAACGGCTGTCCGACATCGTCCTCGCCGAGCCGGAGGCGAAGAAACAGGGAACCGCCGGCGATTTATCGGTGCAAGGCGGCGGTTCGAAACTCGTCGCCTCGGGAATTTCGCTGCGTTACGGCGACCACGAGCCTTGGATCTTCCGCAACGCCGATCTTTCGATCGAAGCCGGGCAGTGCTGCGCGATCACCGGCCCATCCGGCTGTGGGAAGACTTCGCTGATGAAAGTGCTCATGGGTCTTCTTCGGCCGACCGAGGGATCGATCTCGATCGACGATTACGACGTTCGCACATTCAGTGCGACGAATTACCGGCGCTCCATCGCCGGCGTGCTGCAGGAAGATGGTCTGTTCGCCGGATCGATCGCCGAGAACATTTCGGGGTTCGACGATCATCCGGACATGGCTTTGATCGAGGAATGCGCCGCGCAGGCCGCGATTCTCGAGGACATCCGCCGCGCGCCGATGGGATTCGAAACGCTCGTCGGCGACATGGGCAGCACGCTGTCGGGCGGCCAGAGGCAGCGCATCGTTCTCGCGCGGGCACTCTATTTAAAGCCACGAATTCTTTTCCTCGACGAAGCGACAAGCCATCTCGACGAGCCGACCGAAGCGCTGATCGCCGGAACCCTGCGTGATCTGCGGATGACCCGGATCATCGCCGCGCATCGCCCGGGAACCGTCGCGCATGCCGACGTGGTGGTGCCGTTCGCGCTGCTTAGTCAATCGAAGACCAGCCTGAGCGACGCGCGCGCCGCACAATGACGGCCGATCCTCTTAAGACCGTGCCTCTTCGAGCACGCGCAATCGGTGCGCGTAGTTGGAAGCGTTGGTGCGGCCCGCGCAGGCGTCGCGCGAGAACATGATAAGGTGATGCGCCGAGACGGCGGTGGCAAGGATCGGTTCGATTTCTCCGCGCCGCAGCAAGGGCAACGCGAACTTCCAGAACGTCGCGCGGTAATCGGCGAGGACGCCGAGCCGCCAGAACACTTTGGCGAGCATTACCAGGCCGCGCAGAATGTTGCGCGGCGACGCGCGGCGTCTGCTTAACGGACGCGGCAGCCGGTTCGGCCACGTCGCGCGCATCTGGTATTCATAGCGCGCGAAAAGGCGCTCGGGTTCGTAGGCTTCCTTCATGCATTGCCTCCACATCGCGACGACCTCGTCGTAAGGCATGAGGAAGTGCACGTTGGATTCGCGGCCTTCTTCGTGATGAATCCGTCCGTCGCGCTCCAACCGATCCCAAAGCGGCGTGCGCGGCAGCGCTTCGAGCAGATTGATGGTCAGCATCGGAATCTTGGATTCCTCGATGAAGTCGAGAATTCTCTTTCCGGAGTCGGGCGTATCCGTATCGAGGCCGAGAATGATGCCGGATACCACCTGCATGCCGTGCGCGTTGATCGCCCGGACGGAGTCGAGGATCGGCATGACGAGATTTTGCTTCTTCTCCATTCCTTTGAGAGCTTCCGGATCCGGCGTCTCGATGCCGCAGAAGATCGTATCGAATCCCGCCTCGCGCATGACCGCGAGAATTTCAGGCGTACGCGCGACGTTGAGCGTCGCCTCGCAGGAAAGGTTGAGCGGATAGCCGGTACGCTGCTGCCAAGCGACGAGATGGGGCAGCAATTCGGCGACGGCGCGCCGGTTGCCGATGAAATTGTCGTCGACGAAATAAACCGCCGAATTGACGCCGCAGGCAACCAGCTTGTCGAGCTCGGCGATGATCTGCTCCGGTTTTTTGATGCGCGGAACGCGTCCGTAAAGCCCCGGAATATCGCAGAACTCGCAGCGGTACGGGCAGCCGCTCGAATACTGAATGGTGCCAAGCAGGTAGCGATCGATGCGGGCGAGCTCATAAGCGGGGGTTGGGAAATCGACGAGATCGCGGCGCTCTTTGGTGGTCAACACGACTTGCCGTGGCGGCCGGCGTACGTCGTCGGCCAGAATCGCGATGAGATCTTCCGTCGCGTCGCCGAGTTCGCCGACGTGGAGATAGTCGAAGCTCGGATAATACTCGGGGCAGGCCGATACCGAAGGTCCGCCGAGCGCGACGACCTTGTCGTGGCGATGCGCCCGGCGGCAGATGTCCTCGATCTGCCGGCGCTGAATGTGCATGCCGCTGACGAACACGGCGTCGGCCCAGGCAAAGTCGCGGTCCGTCGCCGCTTCCATGTTTTCGTCGATGAAGCGCACCTGCCAATGTTTGGGCAAGGTCGCGGCGATCACCAAAAGCCCCTGCGGCGGCATGAAGGCACGCGTGCCCAGGGTGAGGCAGTAGGAATATTCAAAAGTTCCGAAGGAAGGCGTGTAACGCGGAAAGACGCAGAGGATGCGGCGCACGCAATCAATCGTCGAACGCGTCATGACCGTCTCTGCTTTCGAAGCGATGGCGTGGCCATCAAAGCCGATCAATGTCGTCCTGTACAGCGGCTTCAACGCGATCCTGCCGACGGCGTTGCATGCCTGCCAAGCTTGCTCCCGCCGGCCGCGAAGGCATAGCCGCGAAGCGAGCAACGGCATCGCGAACCGCCGAGGCGGATCGGAATCGAGCCGTGTTCACCGACCGGATCCGCCCCCGTCCCGGTAATCTATTCGAAATATCCGTGAATTAGAACGATAGCCTCGGGCGTTGCCATCATCCGGTGAGGCGAGGAGTCGCATGCGGCCCCATGTTTTGGACTCATTCTTCGTGTTACTCCCGCCCTCTCGGCCTCGGTGCTCGTTCTCCGCCGCGGCGCGCGGTCGGCGCGACGTGAGTCGGAGACTTTTGATCAACCGATCGATGTGGTTTTCGCCCAGACGCAACCAGGGGCATCCTTCTTTTTGGGCGACTTCGGAATTTATACGCCTGGACATCTTCGTGGTCCGCAGGGAATCCAGACCGAAGTCCGATAGGAGAAAATCGCCATAGAGACGTTGTTGAGCGGGATGGACGATCGCGGCGCGAGGTCGCAGATCGTTATCCCCGAGGCGTTGCGTTGCGATGCGTTGGGGAGCGGTTTTCCACACCACGAAAGGATTTGGAACGAGATAGCGCCAATTCAGGCGATTATCGTTCTATTGGGCGCCGCTTTCGGCAAGTTTGCCGAGCAACGTGCCTGCGGTCCGCGCCGCAGCGATTCGTATCATCCTCAATATGGCACAAATAACGCATGCGGCGGTCGGACCAGACCGTGGACGGCGGCGCGGAGCAAAATGCATGGCGCTTAACGTTTCGGCGTTATCGATTCGCAAGCCCTTGCCGGCAATCGCTTTCGCGTTGGTCGCGCTGACGCTCGGCGCCGTAAGCTTCGCGAAACTGCCGATCACGCTTTTGCCGAACGTCGATCCGCCGATCGTCTCGATTGTGGTCACTGAGTTCGGCGCGACCCCCTCCGAGCTCGAATCGCAAGTAACGCGCAAAATCGAGGACGCGGTTGCGGGCGTCGAAGGCATCCGCCACATCACATCGTCCGTGAGCGACGGCATATCGGCGACGACCATCATCTTCGGCCTCGACGTCGATACGGCGAAAGCGTTTGCCGCCGTCAAAAATGCCGTAAAGTCTGTTGATCTGCCGCCGGCGGCTTCTGGGCCGCGAGTCCGCCGCGTCGATGCGGTGGGGCTGGGAATTGAAACCTATGCCGCGATAGCGCCGGGCAAATCGCCTGAGGAATTATCCTACTTCGTCGATAACGTGGTTGTCGGCAAGCTGAAGGACGTGGAAGGCGTAAGCGCGGTCGAGCGGATCGGCGGCGTGCAACGCGAAGTCCAGGTGTCGCTCGATCCCCGACGTCTTCAGAACCTGGGCCTGAGCGCCGCGCAGGTGAACCGGCGCCTGCAAGAAGCGCTCGGCGAAGGGAGGGGTGACCTTGCGGCGCTTGCCGCGACCGAGATCGATCTGCCGCGCGGTGGTCGGGTTCGTCTTGCCGATCTCGGCACGATCAAGGATACGATCGCCGAGCCGCGCACCTTTGCGCGCTGGAACGGCGAGCCGGTGGTCGCCTTCAGCATCGTGCGCGCCAAGGGCGCCAGCGACGTTGCCGTGGCGGCGCGCGTCAAAAAACGCATCGATCAAATCAAAGCTGCACATCCCGAATTCGATCTCCAGCGCATCGACACCTCGGTGCGCTATACGCAAGGCAATTACGACGCGGCGTCCCACACGTTCTTCGAAGGCGCGGCGCTGGCGGTGATCGTCGTCTTCCTGTTCCTGCGCGATTTGCGGGCCACGATCATCGCGGCCATTGCGCTGCCGCTGTCGATCATCCCGGCATTTTGGGCGATGCGCATGTTCGGCTTCTCGCTGAACATCGTCAGCCTTCTCGCTGTCACCCTGGCCACCGGTATTCTCGTCGACGACGCGATCGTCGAGATCGAGAATATCGTCCGCCACATGCGCATGGGCAAATCCGCCTATAAGGCGGCGCTGGAGGCGGCTGACGAGATCGGCCTCGCCGTCATCGCGATCAGCCTGACCATCGTCGCGGTCTTTGTGCCGGTGAGCTTTATCGGCAATATCGCCGGGCAATATTTCAAACAGTTCGGCCTGACCATCGCGGCGGAGGTTTTGTTCTCGCTGATCGCCGCGCGGCTGATCACGCCGATGCTCGCGGCATATTTTCTCAAGCCCGATGGGCGCCAGGAAAAGCCGAACGTGCTCATCGAGCGCTACGGAAAGCTCGTCGCATGGTCGGTCGTCAACCGCTATAAGTCCGTGCTCGTCGGTCTCGTGCTTTTTGCGCTCTCGGTCCTCAGCATCACGACCAATCTCGTGTCGCGCGATTTCCAGCCGACGCAGGATACCGGGCGTTCGCATCTGGCCATCGAATTGCCGCCCGGTTCCGTCCTTGCCGACACGCGGCGGATCACCGATATGGTTTCGGATCGTTTGCGCAAAAGGCCGGAGATTAGCAGCGTCCTCGTCGACGGCGGCCGCACGCCGCCGGGTACGCCGGAAGTGCGCAAAGCCGAGATCGTCGTCAATTACGTGCCGAAGAGCGAGCGCCGTCTGTCGGTTCTGCAATTGCAGGCGGCGATCGGCAAGGATCTGGCCGGCGTTCGCGACATGAAATTCTGGTTCATGGACGACTATGGCACGCGGCCGGTATCGCGCATCGTTACCGGATCGAACGGAGCAGCGGTAGCCGCGACAGCGTCCGAACTCGCGGCGGAGATGCGGCGCGTGCCGTTGGTTAGCAACGTCGTGGCCTCGACCAATCTTGACCGCGGCGAACTGCATATCGAGCCCAATCGCGAACTGGCCGCGCAACTCGGCGTATCAGACGAGGCGCTTGCCGAGACAATTCGCATCGCGACGATCGGCGATGTCGGCGCCGGAAAACTGCGCATCGGCGATCGGCAAATTCCGGTCCGGTTGCAGCTCATGAGCCGCCCCGATCCGCGCGTCTTGAGCGTTTTGAATGTGCCGACCGCGGCGGGAACTTCGTTGCCGCTGAGCAGGCTCGCCAAGATCGAGAGCGTGAACGGCCCGGTCAGCATCGACCGTTTCGATCGGGAGCGCGCCGCCAGCGTCGAAGCCGATCTCGTCGGCGGCGCGGCTCTCGGCGACGTCGAGAAGGCGCTCAACGCGCTGCCGGTAATGCACGATCTTCCGCCCGGCGTCAGCGTGCGCAAGTCGGCGAATGCCGAGGCGATGGACGATTTGAGCGCTGGGTTCGGCGATGCGATGCGCAATGGGCTCGTCATGGTGTACATCGTGCTCGTGCTGCTCTTCGCAAGCTTCCTGCAGCCGATCACGATCCTGTTCTCGCTGCCGCTGTCGATTGGCGGCGCGATCCTCGCGCTGCTTGTTACCGGGCGACCGCTCAGCCTGCCGGTGATCATCGGCATTTTGATGCTGATGGGCATCGTAACGAAGAACGCGATCATGCTGGTCGATTTTTCGGTCCGCTCCATGGCGACGGGCATGCCGCGCACCGCCGCGCTTGTGGAGGCGGGCAAAAAACGGGCGCGGCCAATCATCATGACGACGATCGCCATGGTCGCGGGCATGTTGCCGAGCGCGCTCGGATTCGGCGCCGGCGCGGAGTTCCGCTCGCCGATGGCGATCGCCGTAATTGGCGGGCTGCTCGTTTCGACGTTTCTGTCGCTGCTCTTCGTCCCGGCCTTTTTCGCCGTGATCGACGATTTGCGGCTTGCGTCGCAGCGCGCCTGGACGGCGCTCAACGACGAGGCGAACTATCTGCCCGAGCCGGCCCGCCGGGAACCGGACGGCACACCGGCGGAATGAGGCGCTTTTTCCTGCCGCATTCTCGGAGAAGTCTGGTCGCGTTCGCCGGATGAACCTCGCACCCATGAAAGAACGTTGGCCACGCTCCAAGCCCGTCGTGAGTTTGGACACTCCCGAGGTCGGCCGGCTGTTCCTGCCGTTATTTCCGCACCATACGATCGTAAGCGTCGAACTGGTCAAAGGCGGACTCATCAACACCAATCTC
>JASHUD010000056.1 GCA_030040215.1 Methylovirgula sp. | reverse complement strand
GCCGATAGTACGGCCATGAGCACTTCAGCCAGCCCAAAGCCGCGTGTCGGGCTCTTCGTTACCTGTCTTGTCGATCTATTCCGTCCCTCGATCGGATGGGCGGCAGTGAAACTCCTCGAAGATGCCGGGTGCACGGTCGAGGTTCCGCCGCAGACTTGTTGCGGCCAACCGGCCTACAACTCCGGTGACCGTGTCCTTGCGAAGGACCTCGCGCGGCAGGCGATCGAAACGTTTGCTTCCTACGATTACGTGGTGGCGCCTTCGGGCTCCTGCGCCGCCATGCTGGTCAAACATTATCCCGGCCTATTTGCCGACGATCCGACGTTTGCTCCCAAAGCCGCGGCATTTGCCGCCAAGGTCTATGAACTCGCGCAGTTCCTGACCGACGTGATGAATGTCGAGGCGGTCAACATACGGCTGGCGCGACGCGCCACCTATCACGACGCTTGTTCCGGACTGCGTGAGCTCGGCGTCGCAAAGGCGCCGCGCAAACTTCTGCACAGCGTCGCGGGGCTTGAACTCGTCGAAATGGCGGAGAGCGAGCGATGCTGCGGATTCGGCGGCACGTTCGCGGTGAAGTACGCCGAAATCTCCACCGCGATCGCCGATGAGAAAATCGCCAACGTGAAGGCAAGCGGCGCCGCGCTGTTGCTCGCCGGCGATCTGGGATGTCTGATGCATCTTGCCGGGCGGCTCTCGCGCCAGGGCGAATCCGTGGAAGTACGCCACTTCGCCGAAGTGCTGGCGGGAATGACCGAGGAGCCGGCGATCTGCGCCGGCCGGCCGAAATCGTCGCCGGAATCTTCCGCATGAGCGCGTCGCAGTTCACGCGCGACGCATATCGGGCGTTGCACGATCCGCAACTGCAAAAGGCACTTTATTCTTCGCGCAGCGGATTCGTCGCCAAGCGCGCCGCGGCCGCCGCGCGTCTGCCCGAGTTCGAGGCGTTGCGCGACGGCGGCCGCGACATCAAGGCCCACACGCTCGCGCACCTCGATCTTTATCTCGAATCTTATGAGAAGAAGGTCACGGCGTCGGGCGGTAACGTGCACTACGCGCGCACGGCCGGAGAGGCGAACGACATCGTCGTTTCGATCTGCCGGCGGCGCGGCGCAAAGCTGGTCGTCAAAGGCAAGACGATGATCGGCGAAGAGATCGGCGTCAACGCCGCGCTGGAGGTGAACGGCATCGTTCCCATCGAGACCGATCTCGGCGAATATTGCATTCAACTGCGCGGCGAAATGCCCTCGCACATCATCGCGCCGGCCGTCCACCTCACCCAAAAACAGATCGCCGCGGATTTCCGCCGCGCGCATCGCGATCTGCCGCCGACGCGCGATCTCGCCGAACCGAGCGCGCTGCTCGCCGAAGCGCGCACCGTGTTGCGCAAGAAGTTTCTCGCCGCCGACGTCGGTATTACCGGCGCCAATTTCCTCGTCGCCGAAACCGGCACCTCGATCATCGTCACCAATGAAGGCAACGGCGATCTCGCCGCCACTTTACCCAAGGTGCATATTGTGCTCGCCTCGATCGAGAAGCTTGTGCCGACGCTCGAAGACGCCGGTACGCTGCTGCGCGTCCTTTCCCGCTCGGCGACCGGGCAGGACATCACGGTCTATACGACGTTCACAACCGGCCCGCGCCGGCGCGAGGATCCCGACGGACCCGAGGAATATCACGTCGTACTTCTCGACAACGGCCGTTCCACTTTGCTTGGCGGCGAGTTTGCCGAGCTGCTGCGCTGCATTCGTTGCGGCGCCTGCATCAACCATTGCCCGGTTTATCAGTCGATTGGCGGGCATGCCTACGGCTCCGTCTATTCCGGCCCGGTCGGAGCGGCGCTGACGCCCGCGCTGGTCGGCATCGAAAATTCCGCCGATCTGCCCAATGCTTCGAGCTTCTGCGGCGCGTGCGAGAGCGTCTGTCCGGTGCGCATTCCTCTGCCGAAACTACTGCGGCATTGGCGCGAGCGTGCCTGGCGGGTCGCACCGGCGCGGCAACGTTTCGTCCTCGCGGTTTGGGGGTTCTTTGCAAAACGCCCCGGGTTATATCGGTTGGCGAGCCGCGCGGCCGTCTGGGCGCTGGCCCGCGTCGGCCGTGAAGCCGGCCACTTACGCAGGCTGCGCTTGGCGACGAACTGGACGGCGAGCCGCGATTTTCCTGCCCCGCAAGGCGCGACATTCCAGGCGCAATTTAAGCAAATGCGAAGATCTTAGTTTGGCTCTCGGTTACCGCATTGTTCTTCTTATCCAAAAAGCACCCGTTACGTCGCGCCCCCTGTTACTTTCATCATACAACTTAGGCGTTTCTTCACTCCACCGAGGCGGTATCACCTCTCACGATTGGAGGACGAGACATGGATACGTTGAAGCGCTTCGTGCGCGAGGACGCCGGTGCCACGGCAATCGAATACGGATTAATCGCCGGGTTGATCGCAGTTGTGATTATTGCCGCCGTTACGGCAGTCGGCACGGCGATTTCGGCTAAGTTCAACGCGATCGCCGCGAATCTGAGCTGACCGCGCCGGCTTGCGGGCCGAATCGCGCGATGCTACCGCTCGCGGGTGAGCTCGCGTTCTCGCACCGAAATTTTTGCTGAACTCCGGCGCGCCCTCGGTGTCACGGGGGCGGAAGCGCCGCGCCGTCGCGCCATTGCGGATCGGCTCGCGCGTGCCCCGCACGGCGTGATCCCGGCGCGCGGCCAGATCGAGGGCGCCGCGCGCATCGCGCTGTTTCGCGCCGAGGCGGAACGAGCCCTGGCGAGCGTCGCGGAGGTTGCCTCGGCCGCAGACGTACCTGCGCAAGTGGCGGCCTATCTGCGCGGCCGCAATTTGCCTGCGCAGATCGGCGTGGGCGGCGATCTCTTTGTTGCCGCCCTGCCCTGGCAGGATCTCGAACTACGGCGAGAGCGTCCAGACGAGATTGAACCTATCGGATTAAGCCACGCATTCGGCGCGGTCGCCGAGTCGGGAACGCTGGTGCTGGTTTCCGGCGACGCCAACCCGACGCGCCTCAATTTCCTGCCCGAGACGCATATCGTCGTCGTCGCGGCGGCCGATATCTTCGGCACGTATGAAGAGATTTGGCAGAAGTTGCGCGCCGCCTATGGCAAAGGCGGCATGCCGCGCAGCGTCAATTTCATCACCGGCCCGTCGCGTTCGGCCGACATCGGCCAGAAGATGCAGCTCGGCGCGCACGGCCCGCGCGATCTGCACATTATTATTGTTGAAGCATAATCGGTTTTTTTATTCTGCCAAAACGCGCGCCGGCGGAAACGCGACTTCGACCAAGGTTCCCTCGTTCTTCTTGCTGCGGATCGTGAAAAGCGCGCGGTTGGCTTCGACGAGCGCTTTGGTGAGCGGCAGGCCGAGGCCGGTACCGGAAGACTGCCGCGCCGTGGCAAGCTGCCGGAAAGGTTCGAGCGCAGTCTCGATGTCATGCTCCGACATTCCGATGCCGGTGTCGCGGATGCGGATCACGGCATTGCCGGCGTCGGTCAGAGCGGTCGCAACGATGACCTGCCCGCCCGGCTCGTTGAATTTCACGGCATTGGAGAGAAGGTTGAGGAGGATCTGGCGCAGCGCGCGCTCGTCGGCGACGATCTTCGGCAGATGCGGGGCGAGCGCCAAGCGCATGATGACGCGCTCCTGGTTGGCCTGCGGCTGCATGATCGCGACGCATTCCGTGATCGCCCGGTTGACGTCCACCGAAACGAATTCGAGCTCCATCTTGCCGGCCTCGATCTTGGAAAGATCGAGCAGGTCGTTGACGAGGCTCATCACGTGCGCGCCCGAAGTGTGGATATCGCGCAGATAATCGCGATAGCGCTCGTTGCCCATCGGCCCGAAACGCTCCTCCATGATGACTTCGGCGAAGCCAAGGATGGCGTTGAGCGGCGTGCGGATTTCGTGGCTGACCTTGGCGAGGAAGTCGGATTTCGCGGCGCTTGCCCGCTCCGCTTCGCGGCGCGCGTCCTCGAGTTCCTGCTCGACTTTCTTCCAATGCGTCATGTCGCGGAAAAGCGCGCAGAATTTCTCTTCCGCCGGATCGTCTTGCGCCGGACCGATGCGGCCCAACGTCATGAAAATGGGGATCGAGCCGCCCTGTTTGGCGCGACCCTGGATCTCGCGGCCGTCGTTGAGCAGGCTCATTACGCCGTTGCCCTTCAGCCCCTCGAAATACTCGTTCACCTTGGCTTCGCTTTCCGTCGCGATCAGCGTCGTTAACGGCTGGCCCGCGACCTCGTTCTGGTCGTAGCCGAAAAGCGCCTCGCCGGAGCGATTGAGCGTCAGAATGCGCCCCTGCGCGTCGACGACGGCGAGTCCGTCGGTCGCCGTATCGAGAATCGCGTTGAGCTCGCGCGCCTCGTTCCGGTGCGCTCTCGTCTCCGTCTCCAGCCGGGAAAGCGCGTCTTTCTCGTCGTCGCGCCGCAGCGTGAACAGCGTCGCCGGCATGCCGTCCCATTCGATCGACTGGATACGGGCGCGAACGGGGACGATTTCGCCCGCCGCCGTGCGCACGCCGATCGCGACGCCGCCAACCGGCGGCTGTTCCAACACACGCGATACGCCGCCCGCCATATGCAACGCGTCTTCGTCGGCAAAACCCAGCAAATCGAGCAAGGTGCGGTTGGCGTAAATGACGACGTCGTCGCGGCTCACCAGAAGGCCGAAACCGAGCCGATCGAGAATCGCCGCGGCGTTGCGGCCCAGATCCTCATAGGGATCGGGCGGCGCCGCGATTTGTACAGGCGCCGCTTCGGCCGGCGTTTTGGCCGCAATCGTTTCTTCTTTGAGAACCTCGGCGATTTCTCGGAAAGCGTTGCGCTCGTCGTGGGAGAGATGCGCTTCGTCCGCTTCGGCCATATCCGGCCGCGCGGCCGGTCTTGCCGGCGGATGCAGCGGAATGACGTTGGCGGCAAAGGGCAGCTCGGGCTGGGAAGGCTCCTGTTCCGGCGCCGGCTCCAGGAAGGGGCGCGGCTCGGCGGCCGCGAGCCGTTCGAGATGGATTACGCCAAATCCGCGATAGCCGTCGAAGCGATGCTCGCGATCGAAAGCCGGCAGGCCGCCGAGGCCGACCGGAACGGCGGCCGCGGCGTTTGCGATCGGCCAAAGCACCTCGATCCCGCTGAACGTCTCCCGCTCGTGGAAGGCGCGGCCAAGCCGCCCGCCGGATTCGCGCTCAAGATATTCCGCGACGGCGGCGAAGTCGCGGCCGAGAAAACCGGCGGCTGCGCCAATGACCTCGGCGAGAGGCGGCGTAATCTCGGTGATCTTGCCGTTCGTGTCGGTGCGCCACAGAAAGCGAATACTGGCGCGCGTTCCAAGCTTTGCGGCAATGACCTTGCGCACTTCCTCAAGCTGCATGGCTTGTCGCGCCGAAGCCTCGGCCCGCCCGCCGAGCGCGGCGGCGAGGAACAGCGTCCTTTCGGGCGAAATGATCCTGCGGCAGAGGAAGGTAAGCGTCTCCTGCACCCCGTCGAACGAAAAGCTCAGACGTTCGAGGCGTGGCGCGCCGTCCTCGGCCCCCGCCAGCGCCAAAAGCCGGTTGGCGCCCGCGTCATCGCCGGCAAAAAGCCGCTCCGAGAGGCCGGCAAGATCCGGCACGCCGAAAAGCGCCAGCATCGTCTGGCTGGCAAAGGCAATCTTGCGCTCGTCGGGAAGCGCGCCGAGAACCGGAACCTCGGCTTCGCCGAGCGACAGCGCTTGCAACGCCGCCTCGACGTCCTCGGGGCTGATACCGGGCTCGCAGGAATAGGCCTTCATCGCGGCAGAGACTCGCTAAAATCGAATCGCCAGGCCCCCTCCGCCGCCACGGATAGCCTTAACGAAAACCTAATGATAGTCGAAGTCGCGGTCCACAGGCCAATTCCCGCGGCCCCGGATTGCTCGCATCATGCTTAATCGCGTGGGCCGGAAAAATCGCGGAATCCGCGCGTTTGGGTGCAGTTCGCGCCGCCCGACAGCAGCCCAAAGCCTTGCAATCGCTCGTTCAGGCCCCTAATTTCGCGCGCAGTTAACGCCGCCATAGCTCAGCTGGTTAGAGCGCTAGATTGTGGATCTAGAGGTCCCCCGTTCGATCCGGGGTGGCGGTACCATTTAGCGATAGCGACATCATCGACCATGGATGCCAAAGGCGAAACCGGGTCCCTCGCTGGGCCGGGCGAGACTACGCTTTTCGCCGTTCTCCTGGCGCTCAGCGTTTCGCATTTGATGAACGACACGGTGCAATCGCTGCTGCCGGCGATCTATCCGATCATCCGCCAATCCTTCCATCTCAATTTCGGGCAGATCGGCATCATCACGCTGGCGTTCCAGATCACCGCTTCGCTGCTGCAGCCGCTCGTCGGTCTTTCGACCGATCGGCACCCGCGCCCCTATTCGTTGCCGCTCGGCATGGGCGCGACGCTGGTCGGCCTGCTGCTGCTCTCGATCGCTAACGACTTCAGCCTCATCGTGCTCGCCGCCGCGTTGGTCGGCGTCGGTTCGTCGGTGTTTCATCCCGAAGCTTCGCGCGTCGCGCGCATGGCGGCGGGCGGCCGGCACGGCATGGCGCAAGCCCTCTTCCAGGTCGGCGGCAATACGGGAGCCGCAACCGGCCCACTGCTTGCCGCTTTCATCATCGTGCCGCATGGCCAGCGGGCGATCGCCTTTCTGGCGCTTGTGCCGCTGATCGGCATCGGCCTCTTGATCGGCATCAGCAATTGGTACGCCGCGCAGATTGCCGGCAAGCATCCCCGCGCCCGGCGGCCGCGCGCCGTACACGGGCTGACTCGCAAACACGTCGCAATCTCGATGGCGATCTTGCTCGCGCTGGTCTTTTCGAAATTCGTGTATCTGGCGAGCCTCAACAGCTATTTCACGTTCTACCTGATCGAGAAATTCCACGTCTCGGTGCCGACCGCGCAGCTTTTTTTGTTCGTCTTTCTCGCCGCCTCGGCGCTCGGCACGTTCTTCGGCGGGCCGCTCGGCGACCGAATCGGGCGGCGCTACGTCATTTGGGGATCGATCCTCGGCGTGCTGCCGTTCACGCTCGCTTTGCCTTACGCCAATCTGCCGGCGACCGGCGTGCTCGCGTTCATTATCGGCTTCGTTCTATCGTCGGCGTTTTCGGCGATGATCGTCTATGCGCAGGAATTGATGCCGGGCCGGGTCGGCACCGTCGCCGGGCTGTTCTTCGGCTTCGCGTTCGGCATGGCGGGATTGGGCGCCGCCGTGCTCGGCCAGTTGGCGGATATGGCCGGCATCGAGACGGTCTACCGCGTGACCGCCTTCCTGCCGGCAATCGGGCTGCTCGCGTATTTTTTGCCGAAGCACGTCAAGTGAAGGGGCAGCGGCGCAAGCGGATAAAGCCCGCCCTCAGTCTCCGGCGTACTCCACGAGCCCGCGGCTCGTCAGCACGATCCAGCCACCGCCGCGTCGCTCGATCGCTTTGACCGTGCCGGCGCCGGGGATCGTGTCGCCGGGCATCACTTCGAGCGCGCC